>DATFCE010000177.1:0-3875 GCA_035253365.1 Nitrospiraceae bacterium | reverse complement strand
GAGAAGATGCCAGAGAAGGCATCATAAGAATGGTCTGCGCTGTTTAGCGCTCTGGGCGTACCAGCGGAGAGCGGCAAAAACTGTACGTCGAAGTGTTTGCCCGACTGAAACTCTCCACCGTCGCGGCCAAACGAAGAGATCAGTTGCGGTTGGCAGACCATTCCGCCCGGCATGGGACAGGTCATGGAATCATCAGCGACGAGCCCCGCTTCGCTTAGCGAATGAAGCTGCGGCGAGGAACAGACCGCCCCCGCTATCTGACAAACTCCAAAGAGGAGGACTAAGGTGACCACCAGGAACTGACTCGCTCTTTGCACTGAATTGCCTCGCTCTCAAACTGACCTCGGCGAAGGTCTGTCCGAAATTAGCGGCGAGCACCCCACTGAACAGGAGACCATGCCGCCTCTTGTCTAGTCCAGCCAAGCAGACGGCTCACCGCCGCAAAGGGACAGAAACCTAAATACTCTTCAAATGGGCACATAGCTCTCACCTCCTTTCATACCTGACCGCCTTACGGTTCCAGCAATTGCGCCGGCTTCTCCTACCGCGCGTGCTTGTAGATCAGCTCCATCAGCTCGTCGTACATCGCTTCTGCCTCACCCGGCGAGCCCTTGCCGATGGCTTCCGCCGCGCAGTGGCGCAGATGGTTGCGCATCAATGACCGGCCGACCGCCCGCAGGGCTTCCTGCACCGAGGAGATCTGCACCATGATGTCGGCGCAGTACCGATCTTCTTCCACCATCCTGTGCAGGCCGCGGATTTGCCCTTCGATCCGCCGCAGCCGCTTCAGATTTGAAACCTTGATTTCCGGGTCGACCGCCACGGCCTTGCGGCCGTTGGGCTGCGCGTCACAACCGCACGCCGCGTGGTCGATGTGTTTCTTGGTGCCCACGTTTCCGCTCTCCTTTACAGGTCAAGATTTCTCAATCGCAGCGCATTGCCGATCACCGAGACTGAGCTGAATGTCATGGCCGCACTGGCAATCATGGGGCTCAGCAGCACGCCGAAGAACGGATACAAGACTCCCGCCGCGATCGGGACGCCGAGCACGTTGTACACGAATGCGAAGAAGAGATTTTGCCGGATGTTGAGCATCGTGCCGCGACTCAACCGGCGCGCTCGGGCAATGCCCCGCAGATCGCCTTTGACCAGGGTCACGCCGGCGCTTTCCATCGCGACATCCGTTCCCGTGCCCATCGCAATGCCGACCTGGGCTTGCGCCAGCGCCGGCGCATCATTGATGCCGTCACCCGCCATCGCCACCACGCGGCCTTCGGCCTGCAGGCGTTTGACGATCTCCGCTTTGTGATTCGGCAGCACGTCGGCGTGGACCTCGTCGATGTGAAGATTCCGCGCCACGGCGTCAGCCGTCGTCCGGCTGTCTCCGGTCAGCATGACGATCTGAACGCCTTCGCGATGAAGCAGCCCGATCGCCTCGGCGGTCGTCGTCTTGATGGGATCCGCCACGCCCAGCAATCCGCCGGGTTGGCCGCCGGCCGCCACGAACATCACCGTCTGGCCGCCTTGGCGTAGCTGTTCTGTCTGCTCCAGCAAAGGCTTCACGTCAATAGACAGCTCCTCCAGGAATGCGGCGGTGCCGATCGCGACCGTCTGCCCGTTGGTCGTGCCTTTTACCCCCTTGCCGGTGATGGACTGGAAGTTCTGTACTGCGGAGAGAGTCACACCTTTCTCCCGCGCGCCGGCCACGATGGCGGCGGCCAACGGATGCTCGCTGGCTTGTTCCAGACTAGCCGCAAGGCGAAGAAGATCCGATTCGTCGTGCCCGGGCAATGCAATCACGGTGGTCAGCCGAGGCTTGCCTTCCGTCAACGTGCCGGTCTTATCGACGACCAACGTATCGACCTTCTCCAAAATTTCCAGCGCCTCGGCATTCCGCACAAGCACGCCGGCCGTAGCGCCCCGACCGGTGCCGACCATGATCGACATCGGCGTGGCTAAACCCAGCGCGCACGGACAGGCGATAATCAATACGGCCACGGCATTGAGCAGGGCGTAGGCCATCCGCGGTTCCGGACCGTAGAGTGCCCAGATGACAAACGTCACGGCGGCGACCAGGATGACCAGGGGGACAAAATACGCGGCGACGATATCCGCCAGACGTTGAATCGGCGCGCGGGTCCTTTGCGCCTCGCCGACCATGCGGACGATTTGCGCCAGCAGCGTCTCGCTCCCAACCCGCTCCGCTTTCATCACGAAACTGCCCGTGCCGTTGACCGTCCCGCCTGCCACCTTCGCCCCCTGCCTCTTCCCGACGGGAATCGCCTCACCAGTGATCATGGATTCATCGACGGCGCTGGCGCCTTCAAGCACGAGGCCATCGACTGGAATCTTCTCGCCCGGCCGCACCCGCAGACGATCACCGACGTGCACCTGCTCCAGCGGCACGTCTTCGTCAACGCCGTCCTCGCGCACGCGACGCGCAGTTCTTGGAGCCAGCCCAAGCAATCCTTTCAGCGCGCTGCTGGTCTTGCTGCGCGCGCGCAATTCCAGCACCTGTCCCAACAGGACCAAGGTCACAATGACGGCGGCCGGCTCGAAGTAGACGGCGATCTCCCCGCCGTGGGCGCGGAACGAATCGGGAAATACACCCGGAAAGAACGTCGCCGCCACGCTGTACAGATACGCCGCCCCGGTCCCAAGCCCGATCAACGTAAACATGTTGAGATGACGAGTGACGACCGAGGTCCAGGCGCGCTGAAAGAGCGGCCACCCGGCCCACAGGACCACCGGCGTCGCCAGCGCGAATTGCAACCAGACCAAGATCTTTCCCGACGTGATCTGTTGCAAGGGGCGACCCGGCAGCATCTCGGAGATCATCAAGAGAAGAATAGGCGCCGTCAGACCGAGGCTGATCCAAAACCGGCGGGTCATGTCCACCAGCTCGGGATTCGTCTCCTCGACCATCACCGTGCGGGGTTCCAGCGCCATCCCGCAGATCGGACAGGTGCCCGGCTCGGACCTGACGATCTCCGGATGCATGGGGCAGGTGTATTCAGTGCGCGTCGTCGGCGCCGCCACGTCGGCCGGCTCCAAGGCCATGCCGCACTTGGGACATGCACCCGGTCCTTGTTGGCGAACCTCCGGGTCCATCGGGCAGGTGTATTCCACCGCACCTGCATGTTCAGTAGGCGCCTGGTGAGTGAGGTTTGCTGATTGCTGCCCGGTGTACCGATCCGGATCGGCCTTGAACTTCTTCACGCAGTAATCGCTGCAAAAATAATACATGTGACCTTGGTGCTCAACCATGCCCGCGGCATCAGCGGGTTCTACCTCCATGCCGCAAATCGGATCGATGTGCGGGCCGGCCGTCGCGGCCGGTTTGGTATAGCGCTCGGGGTCGGCGGTGAAGCGCTGCAGGCACGACGGGTTACAGAAATAGTACGTCTGGCCCGCATGCTCATGCGAGCCGGCGGCATGCTGGGGATCCACCGTCATCCCGCACACCGGATCGACCTCCGGCGCCGCCTGTCCCCGTGGCTGGATCACCGGAATGAACGTGGTTTTTTTGCTCATGAGACCCTCACTCTTGGACATTCCACTGGAATCGACGTTATTTTCCTGCGTACTGTGCCGGGTTTTGATCGAACTTGCGTTTGCAACCCATCGAACAAAAATAGTACGTCCGGCCTTGATGCTCGCTTTGCCCCGCCGCCTTCTGTGGATCGACCTGCATGCCGCAAATCACATCTTTTTCCATGGCATCCCTCCTTTTCGGCCCTCGGGGGCCGAAGTAAAAAGGTAAAAGGCAAAAGTGTTGAGATCGTTTTACTTTTACTTTGTGCTTTCACTTTGTACTTTTCACTTTACACATACCCCTCCCCCCTATGTCAAGAGCAGCACACAGGGAGGGTTAA
>DATFCE010000176.1:0-6544 GCA_035253365.1 Nitrospiraceae bacterium | reverse complement strand
TCCGGGGCATCCACGGTGAACGGTGATGACTCGGATCGGCACCAAGCCTCTTGAGCCGCCTTCCTCAGCACCTCGTTCCGTATGGTATTCATGCCGGAGCCGATATAGCCACCCCAGCCTCAGAGACGGTCAGTGCCTGTGCAGAGTTCATAGGCCAGTCGAATCTGGCCCACGCCGGTGATCGCTCTCCATTGCGCAATCACAGTTGCACTGTCTACTGCATCCGGTTCTTCAACCCAGCTTCCGGCGAAAAGCTTGCAGGGCGGCATCAGCCGTCGAGGTCGTACACTTGAGAACCCGATAGAAGCTGTCCCCGCTATAGCCCATCAGCTTGGCAGACTTTTGACACGACTGAGGTCTAAGAGAAAACAGCTTGCCTCCCCCACGCGGCGGCGAGAGCGCACATAGCGCCGCATGCTCATCCCGATCTGGCCGACTTACCCTGCTCAGTGTTAGACTCCCGTCGTCAATTCTTTCATGGAGCCTCTATGGATATTGTGGCATTCCGGCAGATGGTGGCGAAGAATCCCAATGGATTTCTCGGGCGGTATGGGCTCGGCAACAAAATTTTGCAAGAAGGCGGCGATCCGGCGGAAGCGGTGGAGCATTTGCGCGTCGCCGTCTTGCTCGATCCGACTCACGTCGCGTCACATCTCGCGTTGGCCCGTGCGCTCACGGCCCTTGGCCTGAAGGACGAAGCGAGACCGGTACTCCAGGCAGGCATCGATGCGGCGGTCTCAGGACGGTCGTCCGGTGGCGTGGATTTGGTTCCGGAGCTGAGAACCCTCCTCCACTCCTTGGGATAGCAGGCCGCATGGCTTCCGAACGCAAAACTATGCTGGTGCTGACTGCCCTCGTTGCTATGACGCTGATCGCCCGCCTCACTGGCGCCCAGGCGTCTCCCGGCACGTGGACACAGCGTCTCTTCTGGGACGGGTTTCTGGTGGGCATGCCGGTGGCACTGGCGGGGTTGCTCGCGGCGGGACAACGATGGGCGCTCATGGCGGCGGTGATGTACGGAACGATCGGGTTGGCGCTGGACATCTCGACGATCGTTCAGGAGATCACCAAGACGGCTCTGCCGCAGACCGTCGTGTTGAGCGCAATCACCGGCCTGCTGAATTTTCTGTTGATCGCGATCGGCGGACGCGGCTTCCTTGATGTGGTCTCACGTCCGTCGCCTCCAGCACGCCGCCCTCCCAATCTCCAGTCCCGGTAGGCAGGGTGACTCGTCTCACCTTCCGAAAACCGGCCTCGCGCAGCCATGCCGCCGTGTCATCCACGCTGTAAGTGTTCCCGCCTTCCGTGAACAGCAGCATGGTCACGGCAAACAAATTGGCTTCCTGCGGATACAAACCGTTCTTATCCAGCAGAAACGCGTCCTGAATGAGGAGTCGCCCATTGGGTTCGAGCGCATCGGCCATGTTACGAAACAGCCGTCGATTCTCCTCCGGCGAGTAAATGTGCAGCACATTGGAAAACCAAATCACATCGTATCGGCCTGTGATCGCTTGCGCGGTGAAATCGAGCGGCAAATAGGAGAGTCGCCGACCATGCCGAAGCTTCGCCGCGATTTCTTTCGCGACTTCCAACGCGGGAGCGCGATCGGCTACCGTGGCGCAGAGCGTAGAATTCCGTTTGAGAAATTCCAGCGCGTACGTGCCGGGACCGCCGCCCAAATCCAATAGTGTTTGGACGTTGCTCAGATCGATCCCGGCCGCCACCTGAGGCGCCACGTCGATCGACCGATGATGCATGGCCCACGTGAATTGTTTCCTATACTTGGAATCGTCTGGATCGTCATTGTGCTCAAGCGGGCGGCCGAATCGCACCGACGCAGTCAATTTCCCCCAATCGTTCCACTGGTCTCGGATAAGATGAATGTACCCGCCGCGATAGTTGAGGCTGCGTGCATTGAGTGTCGAGGCAGCGACCTTGCCGTTGCGATATCGATCCCCGTTCTTAATCAATATTCCGGCGCTCGCGAGATTACGGCAAAGAATATCGAGACCTCGCGCGCTGACACGAAGCTTTTTTGCCAACGCCGGCACCGCCCACGATTGCTCGCCGATCACCGTGAACAAATCCAACTCCAGAGCCGTCAACACAATGCGCGGCAACCGATAGGCGGCAACGAGGTCGCGGAATTCTTCAAAACTGCGAAGAGGGGTAATCCGCATAAGCTTTAAGTTTGATTTTTTAGTTTTGAGTTTCGAGAAAACTAAGAACTAACAACTCAAAACTCAAGATTACCGGAAAGGGCTACTTGATGTGCTGACGGCACCACTGAACTGTTTGTGTCACATCGTCCAGGTTCCGGAAATCGACGGCTCTCTGGAATGCCACGGCGACGTATTGATCGTTCATTTCCGTGTTTTCTTCAAACCCCGCTCCCAGGAGCGCCTTTCGGAATTTCGAGACGGCCGGCTGCAGATAGTACTTCGCCTGCTTGGCCAATTCATCGGTGCCCAAATCTTCAGGTGTGCCATCCGACAGCAGACTTTGAATATCTTCCATATCCATCCCGGTCTGGCAAATCAGACGGCCATCGGGTGTGACTTCCAGCATCCAGCCTTCATCGCCCAGCGGCAAGGCGAGCGCACCGCCCGGCTCCAGCTCGTAAAATTCCGGTTCGCTTTGGCATAAGCGGGAGCGGGTCTGCTCCCATGGAGGCGGGGTCATCGGGGTCTGGCTCATGAGCCCGTCCCTTGCCGCAAGGAGGTCGCCGGCGTTTCAGCGGTGAGGCGGTCCCGTAACGCTTCCAGTCGCTTCGTGTTCTCCTGAAGTTTAGGCAATCGATATTTCTGATCAACCCGTACCACGCGCTCCAGCAGATCAATGGCTTCCCGTAGGCAACCGAGCTGTTCATAACATTGCGACATCAAATACCAGGCGCCACCGATCCGCAGCTCATCGCGCTGACGCTCCGCGATGGCGAGGCTTGTCCGGCAACAAGCCAGCGCATCCTCGGGGCGGGCCTGCATTGCGTACGTCCGGGCCATCATGCGCCAGGCGTCCGCCATGCCGGGTTGGTTGCCCGTGCGGCGCATCAATGTCAACGATTGCTCGTAGTATTGCATGGCTTCATCGTAGTGCCCGTTCTCACGTGAGACGAGTCCCAAATCCGAAAACAGCACCGCTTTGCCGGCGTCGTCCCCCGATCGGGTCATGATATCCAAGGCTTCGAGGTAATACGCTCGCGCGCGATCCCATTCGCCGGCATCGGCGCGTAGATTGCCGAGATTGGCCAAGGTCGTCCCGATGCCCCGTTCGTCTCCCAGGATTTTCTGAAGCTCGAGGACTTCTTGATAATAGGTGTGGGCCTGCTCTCGCCGTCCGCTGACGGCGCAGATGTTGCCGAGATTGCCGAGCGTCGCCACCAACGCACGCCGGTCACCGCTGACGCGATCGCATTCGAGCGCCTGCGCGTAACAGATATATGCCTGGGTGTAGTCACCCCGCGAGAATTGTTCGTTGCCCTGTCGGTTGAGTTGTTCAGAGGGGCTGTTCATGGCTTGGTACGCTTCTGATTCCAATTATGTAGGTGTCTTACGCGGCTGCTCAAAAAAGACCTTTATCGCACCCGCCCTCCCCAAGCGCGTCAAGAAGCGCCCTTCCCGCGCGAGGCCGCAGGGAGTTTTGGACGCCGAGGCGTACAAGCTGAGTACGTTGAGGCGTCCGAACGACCGAAAACGAAGTTGGAGGGCTTTTTCAGCAGCCGATCGCGCGCTCCACGGCTTGTTTCGCCCCCGCCATAATCGACGCCCCGTCGCCGACCAGCACGGTATCGAAATTATATTTCAAAAGACGCCGCAAGCCGTCGCGAGCCTTTTCGACATCGGCGTACTTTTCGGCCGCCAGCATGGCGACCGACCCCGGCGGTTTTCCGATCAACGCATCCCCCAGAATCATAATGCCCTTCCCTTGTTGGAGAAAGAGCGCGCATTCTCCAGGTGATTTTTGATTTTGCAGGTGAATAGCCCAGATGCCGCCCGGCAACAATTCACCGTCTTTGTATGTTTTGTCGGCTGCAATCTCCATCTGTGGCGCATCCATCTCCGGCACCCAGGTCTGACAGGCGAACTCCTTGCGATAGACTTCACCTTCACGCGAGTGGTCCCGGTTGGTGATGACGATGTAGTCAACAGGCCCGTGGCGTCGCGCGTGCGCCATCGCCTCAACGTTCATCGGCGGAGGATCGATCAGAACGCGGTGCTCTCCTACCACCAAAAAATGCCCGTTGAAATCAAGCTGCTTCTCTTCGGAAAACCATGACCACTGCCAAATACCGGGTAAAAGTTGCTTCATCTTGCCCCTTCAGCTTCAGGCTGAGGTTAAGGTAAGTGAAGATTCGGCCTCAACCTCAACCTTCTTACAGTGCCTCCACGGCGTCCTTGACAATCTTGGCCACCTTTGCCTGGATAGCGTCATCCTCGGGAAGATCGATAATGTCATCCTCCGTCACAGTAATAAATTTTCGGTTGGGTCCTTTGGTCAGCGAAATGAGAAATAGGCTGTTCGATGGTGTCACAGGAATCACCACCTGCACTTCAGAATCGACACTCTGAACTAAGTCAAGGAACTCTTGCTTGCCCTCATCCCATTCGCTCATGCCACCCCTCTTCTTCTAGCTCTCGCCATTCGCCTACCCATTACAATCCGCTGCTGCTTTGGCTTCCGGTTTCGCCCAACAGCTTATTGATCTCGCCGAGAATGACCTCTGCACCAGCCAGATCCATATTACCGACCCGCTGCCAGCGAATCACGCCGTCGCGGTCAATGATGTACACGTTGGGAATGAATCGGCCGCCGCCGTAGAGCTTATCGGTGGTCTTTTTAGGATCGATCAAATAGGGATAGGTCACCTTCACCGGAAACTCTCCCAGAAATTCCGTGACTGCTTTTTGGGAATCCCCAGATGAGTTCACACCTACGACCGCCACATCCTTCCCGCGCGTCGCCTCATAGACCTTCTGTAGATTCGTTCCCTGCATCATGCATGGTTCACAAATGTGGAACAACCCCAGCACGATAACTTTGCCCTTGAGGCTGTCCAACGACACCGTCTCACCCGTAAGCGACGTCAACGTAAATGTCGGCGCCTTTTCACCGATCTTGAAAAAACTCTTCGCCGACACGACAACGGTGATCGCGATCAGCACAATCGGCAGCAGTCCGAGAATGATGCGTTTCATAATGGCCTCCCTGCTTAATTTATCAGGATGCTCAAAAAGGCCAACCAACGAGGCCGCAGGCAAGAAAAAAGAGGCGTACCCTCCGGGTACGTTGAGGATTTTTTCGCGCCGAGAACAAAGTTGGGGGACTTTTTTCAGCATCCTGCCAGAGAAGCTATCCTAACACGCGCAAATTTTGGCGGGCAACTAGAGGATAGAAGGCTAAGCGTAATGTTTACCCCCAGATAGTTTTGTTCATAGCTGCAACACTTTTCATAATTAAGCCCGCTACCGCATGGACAGGGATGATCCTTCGCAAAATATCTTGCGCCCTGATTTTTCAACTGTTGGTTTCTCTGGAGCATCGTGGATATAAGTTTGAATGCCTCTGGCTCTGTCGTGAAAGATGCCGCCTTTAGCTGCAACTCTGCCTTTTCGAAGTCAAACATAAATCTGGAGCATCGTAGATATAAGAACGAGTCGCTTTGCTTTTTCAGGATCCTTACCCAGTTTCAATAGCATGAAACCATAGTTATTCAAGCATAAGCGTTTGTAGGTTTCAATTTCAATGCACGTTCATAATTCGCTTCAGCGCGAACAAACTCGTTTTTAGAAGCGGCAATGTCAGCGCGCACCATGTACGCCGGATCATCCACCAGATCAATAATGAACTCCAACCCTGAACGTGATCTTCGTCGGACCCAGGCGAAACGTCTACCAAGAATTGAGAGATCTGTTGCTTGAGCAATCCCGCTAACAGGGTGGTGTGGACGGAAAAAACGCGTCCAACCATCGAGTGACCTTAATCGGTCGTCTGTTTCTTCTCTCCATCGGGCTCTGTGGCGGGTTCGGGGTTGTCTCCGACAATGTTCTGCGGTGAACTTGGACCGCCCGCATTGGCATTCGGCACCGCATTGGGATTGCCGCTAATCTCATTACCAAGGTCCACGCCCATCCGCATGCTTCCACCCAGGACACGAATCGGATCCGGATTAATCGAAGCTTCCGGAACTCCCCGAGCCTCGTCGCCGCTTGGCTCTTCAATAGAGTGTCCGACACGTCGATCTTTCGGGCTAGCACCATGTTGTTTCTTGTTGGGCTCCTGCTTGCTGTTCATGTTGCTCCTTATCACTAAATGGGTTGACCGCCCAAAGGTATCTCCCAACTACGCCGATCTCCATCAGACCGGTAGTGATGAGCTTGTCGGCCTTATGTGATGATGGAAAATTGCCGGCGTTCGAACTGGACCTACCGGACAGCATGAGAAGGCGAAGCTGCTGGGAGGGACGGCTGTGTGGCATCTTTGAGCGATTTGACAAATTGCGCGACGTGCGACGGCATTTGAGGATTGTCCCGGTGCTGTTCGACTT
>DATFCE010000175.1:0-3070 GCA_035253365.1 Nitrospiraceae bacterium | reverse complement strand
TGGAGGGGAAGGAGTATGTAATCAAGGACGGCGATGTCGTGTACTTCCGATTCAATGTGTAGCCTGTTTGATTGACTCTGTCTTCGGCGCTGTGGTAGGGTCCGACGCCCACAGTCATCTGCCTCGCTCCGGACCGTGTCCGGGGCCATTGTCCATGAGGAGGTTTTCATGCAGACGTACGAGTCCATCTTTATTGTCCGCCCGTCTCTCTCCGACGAAGACACATCAAAAATCATCGAGAAGATGAAAGGCGTCGTCGAGAAATCCGGCGCGACACTTCTCAAATCTGAGAATTGGGGCAAGAAAAAACTTGCCTACGAAGTCAAGCGCGAGCGGAAGGGAACGTTCGTCTACCTGCATTTCAACGCGGAAGGCGGGGTGGTCGGTGAACTCGAACGCTCCTATCGCCTTGAAGACTCGGTCATTAAGTTTTTGACGGTGCGGCTTGAGCAAGGGATGCCTGAAAAACCCGTCCCGGCGGCCGCCGCTGAACAGAATTAACAGAGCTTTCCCTCGCGCATGAGGCGTTCCATCGATCTTGCAAATCTTGCGCACCGGACGCATAGCTTCACGTACCATCGGAACACGTTCAGGCGTGACCTAAAAGGTGCCAGGCATGGCTGGGTTCAACAAAGTCATTCTGATCGGTAATCTGACCAAGAACCCCGAGGTCCGGTACACGCCCAGCGGCACTCCGGTCACGAGTTTCGGCTTGGCGGTCAACCGGCGGTTTCGACAGGCCGATGATTTGAAAGAAGAGGTTTGTTACATTGACATCGTCGTGTTCGGCAAGCAAGCCGAGCATTGCGGTCAATATCTCAATAAGGGAAACGGCGTGATCATCGACGGGCGCCTGCAGCAGCGGCGATGGGAAACGGAAGACGGACAAAAACGAAGCAAGCATGAGGTCGTCGCCCAGACTGTGACGTTTCTTCCGAAGCGACCGGAGGCCGGCGGCGAAGCCTCCCCGGTGGAAGAACCCAACTACGAATACGACGAACCGTCATAACACACGGAGGTGAAGGTGGAGCGAACCGGTGGTGGTGGAGGAGGAGGGGGACGATTGTTTCAACGGCGGCGTGTCTGCCGGTTTTGTTATGAAAAGACTCCCATTGATTTTAAGGACATCGGCCTGTTAAGAAATTTCCTGACGGAACGGGGGCGGATCGTTCCCCGCCGGATTTCCGGCAACTGTATGCCGCATCAGAGGGAATTGACGGTGGCTATTAAGCGGGCACGCACGATCGCGATGCTGGCCTTTGCCGAGGAGAGATAATCTGCTTTCGGTCCCATAGACGGTTGAATGAACTTCGTTCGCTTCCCATTGACGAGTAGTTCTGATGGCATTGCCCAGCTTTCATCTCACCGAGATTCCTGACGATGGGCTCAGTGTGACCTGTGAGGTGCGGTCCGACGAACTCGGATTGACCTCCGAAGAAGCACACGTGATCGGCGAGCTGTCCGTGTCGCTGAATGTCTTCATGGCCGGACGGCGAATCGAGGTGAGCGGGACATTGACGGGAACATTTCGACGCCAGTGCGTGCGGTGTCTGAAGGAATACGAGGACACGCTGAACATTCCTATTACGGCCGAGTATGAATGCGATCCTTCGGTGAAGCGACATGGCAAACCCGTGGGTCACGACCCCCGAAAAACGCACGGGCAAGAGGCAGAGGCGGAAGAAGTCGCGGATGAAGAGGTGTATCCGTGTGCCGGCGATCGTTTGGATCTGAGTGAGATGCTGAGAGAGCACATTATTCTCTCGGTGCCGATGCAACCCCTGTGCGGGGAGAGTTGCCTCGGACTCTGCCCTACGTGCGGGCAGGATCGAAATGAAACAGCGTGCGGGTGTGCCGAGCCGAGCCGAACCAATCCTTTTGCAGTGCTGCGAGAACTTCAGAAAAAGGCGAACGGATGACGTAGGCGCAGATCCTACCGCTCCGTAACATCAACGAGTGAGGGCCAGAGATGCCGAATCCGAAACATAAACTTTCCAGAGCGCGCCGGGACAAACGACGGACGCACAAAAAGATTACACCGCCGAGCCTGTCGGTCTGTCCCCAGTGCCATGAACCAAAGCTCCCGCATTACACCTGCCTCAATTGCGGTACCTATAAAGGAATGGATGTCATCGCTGTAGAAGAGTCGTAGTGGATGCGCAGCACAGCCGGTTGGGACGATTTTCTACTCTTCATCGCGCGGTCACAGTGTGGCGGCCCTGGGTCGGCCAGTGGGCATCCTCTCACGAAGTGGTGATCCTCGTTCGCATGTGAACTGTAAGCCTCTGAATCGATCAGGGGCCTCATGAACGGCCATCCTGTTTCGAGTCGATAGAGCATTCAATGAGAATAGCGATTGATGCGATGGGGGGGGACTACGGTCCAGGCCCGAACATTGACGGAGCTTTGCAAGCCGTCGACGAGCTCGGGGTCGAAGTCATTCTCGTGGGCGATGAACCGCAGATCCGGGGGCAATTGAAACGCGTCGGCTCATCCGATTCCCGTGTGACGGTCCGCCACGCGCCGCAAAAGGTAGATATGCATGAGTCACCCGCGCAGGTGGCCAGGAAAAAACGCGATTCCTCCATCTGGATCGCGACCGAGCTGGTGAAGACTGGAGAAGCTTCCGCGGTGGTCAGCGCAGGAAACACGGGCGCCAGCATGGTGGCGGCGTTCTTTCTCTTTGGGGTCATCAAAGGCGTGGAACGGCCGGCGATCGCGGCGACGTTGCCGACCTTGACGGGCACGGCGATCATGTTGGATGTGGGCGCCAATGTGGACTGCGGCGCCGAGCATATCCATCAGTTCGCCCTGATGGGCAATGAATACGGCAAATACCTATTCGGGACGCCGAATCCGCGGGTCGGGTTATTGAGCATCGGGGAAGAAGACAGCAAGGGGAATGAAGTCACCAAAGAGGCGTTTGGTTTGCTCAAATCCAGCCCGATCAATTTTGTCGGCAACGTGGAAGGGCGGGACGTCTATAGCGGCGCGGCCGACGTCATCGTGTGCGATGGGTTTATCGGAAATGTCGCGTTGAAAATTTCCGAAGGGGTTGCGGAGACGATCA
>DATFCE010000174.1:0-2575 GCA_035253365.1 Nitrospiraceae bacterium | reverse complement strand
CTCAAACTTGCCAGCAGCGCTTCCCGCAATGAGGCCGGAAGGGAAGATCCCTCAATCATGTCAGAGAGACGCTTGAAGGTGGATGTGAGAGAGGACGGCGAGACCAGTTTGCGCGAACGATGCCAGGCGCTCTCGTCGGCGTCACGCGCGCGCTGCAATTGCTCACGAAAATCGTCGCGGATCTGCGGTTCAATCGTCATGATGCCGTTTGCTTATGCATGGAGAGGGCTGAGGCTGCATCGTCTTGAGCAGGCCGGCTTGCTGCAAGCCGGAGGCTATGTTACTACACTTTCTATGCGAACCCTTTTTCAATTTAGTCTTGTCGTTTCGATGCTCCTATTAGAACTTCACACCCCCGCTCGATCGGCCGACGGGCTTTCTTCCGAAGCATGGCATGAATGGCAGGTGATCGACGTCAAAACGCGCCGTCCAATTGCGTTCGATCAATGGATGACGCGCCTTGCCGAGCAGGATGTCATCTATCTCGGCGAGGAGCATCGCAATCAATGGCACATTGAGGCGGCGCTCCGCCTCCTGCGGGCCTTGCTTGATCGACACCGCCGCCCGGCGTTGGCTATGGAAATGTTCGGATGGGACGGGCAAACCGGATTGGACCGGTATCTTTCGGAAGAACAGATGCCCCGTGATGAGTTCTTGGCCGCGTCCCGATGGGAGCAGAATTGGGGCGGGACATTTGGTGATTACGCGCCGTTGATCACATTTGCGCGTGAACACCACGTGCCCGTGCTGGCTTTGAACCCACCCAGACCGCTCGTTCGCCGGGTGGCTACACTAGGGCTTGAGAAGGCGTTGGCCGAGGCGGACATGCGCCGCTGGGGGATTCAGGCCGAAACGTTTCTCGACGATCCTGCCTATCGCGACGTCATCGTGACACAGCTCCGGTCATGTCACGGCGGCTTGTCCGATGAAGGGTATCAGCGCATGTATGAGGCCTCGTTGTTTCGGGACGAGGGGATGGCCCGAACGATCGCAACGTATTTGTCGCGTCCGAAAGCCGAGACAGATCAGGTAACCGGTCCCCTGATCAGCTATACAGGCGGCGGCCATATTCAATATCGCCTGCCTGTGCCGAATCGCGTGTTCCGGCAAACCGGCGGCGCAGTGAACCAATCTACGGTGTATATGACGTCGTACGGACCTGATTCTTTCGAAGAAGTGAATCATCTTCTGCGCGAATCGATTGCCGACTATGTCTGGCTCACGCCCGTGGGCACCCACGGGCCGCCAAAGCGATGTCGCTGATCGGTGGCCAAGCGTAGCCCAGTCATGTTGTTCTCATCGTTGAATGCAATAGCGCGACGGAGCGCGTCTGGGTACCTTCGGCAAAGTCTTCTTCCTATCGGTCTCAGCGACCTTCACCCACCTTCCTATGGTAGAATTGCATAGCCAGGTGCCGAGCATGGTCCGGTCCTCCTGTCGGTGCAAGCCATGCAGGCATATCGTTCGGCAACGTTGAAGTGCACACGCTGGGCGGTGGACAGAGCAAGGGGGACGCCTGGTTCTCACCCTACACAGGAGGGCGGATATGCGCGGTAAGATAGCCTGTTCGGCCCAAAAATTAAGTTTGCTTGAGCCCTCGATGATCGAGTCCATCGTCGAACCGTCAGCCTACCAGATCGCGAATCACTATTTAGCCGAGAATCGGGTTCGGATCGTTGAGGCCGATGAAGGTCAAATTTCCTCCGTCGTCATCGGGAATTCCGGGGTCTATGATCAGACTATCCGGTTGAAAGATGGAAGTCTGGTGACCAAATGCACGTGCGCGGTCAACGAGCAGCCGTTCTGCCGTCATTCTATCGCGGCGTTGCTGGAGTATCATCGATGGACCAAGCCCAAAAACGTCCAGCGCCCCGCAGAGCGACCGGTTCACGAAGGCTCTCCTGCCCGCCCCTTGCCTTCTATGGCGGCCTTGGATATCAAGCTCAGTGAGGTGATGGTCTTCGTTGAATGGCTCGACGCCGTCGTGAAGGCATTGGAAAGCGGCCAGAGTTTGCCGGCCGGACCGAATATTAAAGCCGGGGAGGCGTGTGGGTGGATCAGCGCGATTCAGCGGCTGGAACATCGCCGTCGCTCAAGCGAAGAAAGACTGCTGGCGCTCGAGACCGATCTCCGCAATCGCGACGATCAGGTCGGTCAATTGAATCAACAACTGCAAAAAGCCACGCAGGATGCCCGAGACGCGCGCGTTACCGCTGAACATTTGCAACGGGAACTGGCGGGGCAGGCGGGACTGCTTGCGCGTGTCGCAGAGCTGACGCGAGATATCGATCGCTTCGACAGCGAGATGAAAAGCGTGTCAGGCGAACTTGTGCAAAAGGCGTCTCAACTTGACCGGCTGGGAAGCGCCTGGAAAGAAATTTCGGCGGCCCTTCAAAGCATTCTGAAGCGCCATTGATATTACATAACCATGAGATCCGGCCGCATCACGCTCCTGCCTCATCATCAGACGCCGGCTTGCCGGTGACTTTCAATACAAGTAAGTAAAGCGCGCCAAGTCCTACCGCGAATCCCCCCACCAGATATGAACGCTCCTGCATCACGCGCACGAGAAGCG
>DATFCE010000173.1:0-13303 GCA_035253365.1 Nitrospiraceae bacterium | reverse complement strand
GGCTCGATCATCTTCAGTTCACGACCCACCACGGCATCTTCAAACTTCTCCAGCTCTTCGTGCGCGTACGTCCGGGCATCGGTGACAGACGTTGAAACCTGCCCGACAGCAGCGCAAACGGCACATCGTGCGGGTTCTTCGACAGGGTTCGCGCAGACCGCTCGCAGGCTTCTTCCGCCGTTTTAGCCTCGGCGGTGGCCACTGCCAGCTCGCGCAGCATACGCAGCCGTCTTTCGCCGAGCACGCGTTGCGTCGTCTCAGAGACTGCGGTGAAAATGCCGCCGACCGCGCCGGTCTCATCGCGGATGGGACTGTAGGAGAAGATAAAGTAGCATTCTTCCAAATAGCCGTTGCGGTTCAGAATCAATTGTTGATCGTCGGACCAGGTCGGGGTCCCTTGTTGCATCACACTGGCGAGCATCGGACCGATGATGGACCAAATCTCGGGCCAACCCTCGCGTCCCGGTTGTCCCAGGGCTTTTCGGGTGCTTGGTCTGTCCCAGGATGGGCCGATAGGCGTCGTTGTAGATCATGACCAGCTCAGGTCCCCACCAAATCACCGCGGTTTTCAGGCTCTGTGACCATCGCTCGACAGAGCCAACGGGCGTCTGTGACCAATCACACGCCCGCATGAGCGCGCTCATTTCTCCGCCTCCGGCCAACACCTCTGCGATGGACACCTCCTCTGTTGCTGGTGATTGGTGCAGCGGGACGTCGTCCATTGTCGGCTCCTCAATAAACCCGAAAAATGCAGATGCAGATTCTTCAAACGAACCAGGCTAATAATGAAACCGCTCTTTGTCTGTAGGAAGTGGCCTTACGTAGTGACGGTCCCGCGCTAGGCGCCGGATCCGCCCAACAGCGCAGACACTTCGCTCACAAAAAAAAGAGTGTCCCGCTGACAGTCGCCTGTGGAATTCCCCTTATAGAATACGTGTGATCTCGTACAGTGCACATTCAACACACCATCACGATCTCAATATGGAGGAAGCAATGACGCGAGCCACAGCATTAGCCATCGGACTGTTTTCGATCACCAGCCTGATCGCCTGGTCGGGATCAGGCTTGGCCGCCGAGCAATCAGGCGGAGGCGCGCAGATGGGACAAAAGTCAGGACAAGGCATGAGTTCTCAAAATCCGAACGATGCCACTGGAGGCCGCGATAGCCATCTCGGCCCGCAGCGCGGGGGAGATGAGGGATCGCAAGGAAGCATGCGCTCGGGCCGGGGGTCATCCCAAGGTATGGAAGGGGATTCCGCCGCGCATAGCACGATGAAGTCCGACCGGATGGGACAAGGCGAAGAGAGCGGCGCCGCGGCGCACAGCACTCAGAAAGGATCTATGCAGGGCGACAGCGGGAAAGGCGGAGGTCAGCGCGGCGGCGGATCGATGGGCATGGGATCAGGATCAGGGGGCGGATCGATGGGATCGGGCGGCGGCGGACGGTAAGCGTGTGTCTGTGGGGCAGGGTGTCCTGCCCCACAAAACGCTTAGCGAATTTGGTAATTTGGCGATTTGGAGATCTGGTGATTACTCCGGAGCAATCACCAAATCCGAGATCACCAAATCACAAATTCTTCAGCAATCATCAATTCACCACATCACCAAATTCTTTTCAATTCTTCCCGGAGCCGCTTCACTTCCTGCTCCAGCTCGATCATTTTCAGTTCGCGGCCCACGACGGCTTGCTCGAACTGTTCCAGATCGTCGATCTTCTCGTACAATTCCGCCTGAGATTGTTTAAGATCCTGCACCGACTTTTGGTACGCCTTTACCTGCGCCTTCAGCGACGCATTGAGTGTCCGTATTTCATCTTCGGCCCGCTCGCGTTCGATCCCCACCGCCACCTGATCCGCGATAGACGCCAGCGCGCTCATGGTGGATTCACTGAGCGCGTGACGCGCGAATAACGCCATCACTCCGACCAACCGATCACCAACCATCAGCGGATACCCCGCAAAGGCGACCATCCCCTCGCGCTCGGCCCATTGTTGATCATTCACGCGAGGATCGCTCACGACTTGATTAGTCAGGTGCGGCTTACGTTCCTTTGCAATCAGCCCGATCTTGAGCTCCCCGACCGGCACGCGACTGTGCCGTCCGTCGAGATTGAGATACAGGCCGGAGCTGGCCTGAAGCTCCAGAATATGTTGGGCGCCGTTCAAGGTCCAAATCCGGCTGAATGCCGCATCGAGGTGCCGGACCACCGCTTCCGTACACCGTTGGAGCTTGCGGGGCAAATCGCCGTGGCCGGCCAAGGCTCGCCCGATGTCCGCGGCCAACGCGGCCTGGCGCGCACGTTCCGCCACATGAAGATTCAGCTCGTCCTGAAGCCGGTTGGCGGCGCGGACTCGTTTGAGCTGGCTGATCAACCAATCGACGCGAGCTGCATCCCGCCCGTCTTCCAGCACCATGTCCGGATGCTCGTAATAGGGATTGGGACAGACTTGATCGCCCAAGATCGCGATCGGATGCGTGCGCAACACGCCGTGAATGACGGAGGGAGCAAATCGGCGGCGGTTGTATTGGCAGATCGCAGTCGCGCGGCCGGCGGGGAAGAATTTGTTCAACAGCGCCTCGTACTCGATCAGCCGCTCGCACCCCGCCTCCGGACCCCACGCCCACGCCATCTCACCCGTGACGCGAAATCCGGAAAATCCCTCGGCCAGCGCCTGATCCACGGCTCGGCGAAGAAAGTTCACCATGGCCTCGGGATCAAACATGCCCGAGCGAAGATAGGCTTCCCGCTTGGTAAGCAAGATCAGCGCGCCGCGCTTGCGCTCTTCCGCAAGGTCGGTCCCCCCGGCGGCAAGCGCGCCACTCACCTCCTCGAGGGTCAAATCATCGGCGACATAGAGACACCGTTCGCCTCGCCCCAGGCCGTCCCTTATAAAGGGCACGGCGGCCGCCATCTGTTCGGTCTGATCCTCATACACCAGACACAGATGGTCACCCTGCTGCATAGTGCTGATTTGCTCTTCAAGCTCAACGTGGGACATAGGCGCTTCTCCTTCGGAATTTGGTGATCTGGTGATTTGGTAATTTGATGAATGAGGAAAGAATTGATGATCTCGTGATTGGTGATGTAACATCTCGATTGGCATCTAAATGGAAGAACGGTGTACGCACCGCTCTGTTACAGTTCGGCACCATCAGCCCGCCCCGGGGGGCATATCCAGCTCCTTGCGGATTCACAGGTCCCCTGCTAGTGTAAGGAGCGTCCAGCAAGGATCACGCAACCATGAAAGAGCGGTTGTGTCGGAATTTCGGTTGACGTCATCCCTGCTAAAATGAGGATCTCATGTCGAGCGTCCTGAAGCAAAAAGTCACCATTCAACCCGGCGGCATTGTGCATATTCAATCAGCCGAGCTGACCCCAGGCGCAACGGCCGACGTCATCATCATTCCGGAGACGCCTCCGGCCGCATCGTCCTCTCTAGCCCGACTTATCGGAACGGCCAAAGGAGGGTTTGCATCTCCCTCGGATGTTGATGCCTTTATCCGTCGAGAGCGCGACGCGTGGCATTCCTGACATCACTTACCGGACGGCTCTACCTCGATACCAATATTTTCATCTATGCATTGGAAGGCTATCCTGAATTCAGCCCGGTTTTAATTAAACTGCTAGAGGCAATCGACCAACATGAGATCCACGCCGTAACAAGCGAATTGACCTTGGCCGAAGTCCTCGTCAAACCGCTGCTTGATCGGAGCGTCGAGCGACAAGCGGCGTACCACCAAGCGCTTCAACCATCCGCCTCGCTGAATGTTATTCCTGTGACTCGAGACGTGCTCATAGCAGCCGCACAGTTGCGTGCTCAACACGCGCTGAAGCTCCCTGACGCCATTCATGTCGCCACAGCTCAGCTCACGCAATGCGAGCGGTTGCTGACCAACGATACTCGGCTTACCGGTATTGCGAACCTTGAAATCATCCTTTTATCTCAACTACGACTTTCATAAGAATCGTACAGTGGTCCACGGTACTTTCGCTTTCCTCGACTCTTCCAAGTCCTCCAGTATTCCATTTCCTCATCTTGAACTGACCGCCGCCATGGCGCCGCTTCGCTCCGCCGGGACATCGGCGCGCGTTCGCGGTGTATCGGCCGAGCGCCGCGACAAGAGCGTATACGCGACCGGCACGAGAAACAGCGTCAGAAGTGTGGTGAAAGCCATCCCCCCGACGATGACCAATCCGATGTGATGGCGTCCCGCCGCGCCCGCTCCGCTGGCAAACACCAGCGGCACGGCGCCGAACATCGTCGCCAAGGTCGTCATGAGAATCGGTCGCAATCGGAGCACCGACGCTTCGGCGGCGGCGGACCTCGCGGGCCGGCCTTCGGCCTGCAAACGGTTCGCGACGTCCACGATCAAGATCGCATTTTTGCTGGCGAGGCCGATCAGCATGATCATGCCGATCTCGCTGTAGACGTTCAGCGTCCCGCCGAAGAAGGCCAACGCCAGCAGCGCCCCCGTCATGGCCGGAGGAATCGACAACAGGATGGTGAACGGATGCAGAAAGCTTTCGAATTGGGCGGCCAGGACCAGATAGATAACCAGCAGCGCCAGCGCAAACGTGATATACAACTCGCTGCTCGCCTCTTTGAAGGCTTTCGATTCACCGGCATAACTGATCGGCGTGCCCGGCGGAAGAATCTGCCGCGCCGTCGCTTCAAGCGTGTCGAGCGCCTCTCCCAAGGTATATCCGGGGGCGAGGCCGGCGGTGACGGTGGCGGACCGTGTCTTGTCGACGTGATTGAGTTGGCTCTGTGTCACCGTTTCCTGCACCGACACGAGATTGCCGAGCTGCACCAGTTCTTCCTGGCCGCCACGGACGTAGAGCGTGCTGATATCGGCGGGCTTCACCCGATCCCGGTCTTGGACTTTGATGACCACCGGATACTCTTTCCCGTCCTGCATGAAACGGGTCACCGTTCGGCCGCCGAGCAGCGTTTCCAACGTTCGTCCGATGACCGCGATCGAGATGCCCACGTCGGCGGCCTTGTCGCGATTGACATGCACGTCCAGCCCGGGCTTGTTGAGATGCAGATCGGTGGAGACACCCGTCAGCCCCGCTTGCTCCTTGATCGCCCCGACCAAACGCCCGACGGATTGCTCCAGCTGCTCGTACGAGGTCCCGCCGACGACAAGCTGCACCGGCGTCTTTCCGCCTCCTTGGCTGAGCGCGCGCGGCTGCACCACCGACGCCATGATCCCTGGGATGTCCGCTAACCTGGCGCCCACATCACCGGCAATTTCCTGCTGCGTTCGGTCCCGCTTCTCCCAATCCTTGAGCGTGACCCGTATCCCCGCCCGATTCACGAAGGTGGGACGATTCCCCGTCGCCACCCAGGTCAGCGTGGATTCGACGCCGGGGACGTCCTGCAGCGCCGCTTCCACCTCCCGAACGTAGTGATCGGTGTATCGGATTGTCGTGCCCTCCGGGGCGATCATATCCACAAGAAACGCCCCGCTGTCCTCGAGCGGCGCCAGCTCGGATTCCAGGCGGGCAAAGAGGATGACCCCCAGCACAACCGAGGCGACGCCGAGCAGAAGAATCGGCACCCGTGCAGCGAGCGCCTGTTCCAACGCGCGACGGTACAGATCCGCCACGAGGGTATACAGACCGCGGGCCGCGCGCGTCAGCCATGTCCGCTCGGTCGAGACCGGACGGCGAAGCATCCGCGCGCTCATCATCGGCGTCACGGTCAAAGCGATAAATCCGGAAATCAACACCGCGCCGGCCACCGCCAACGCCAACTCGGAGAAGAGTCGCGCCGTCGCGCCGGTGAGAAAAGCGATCGGGACGAACACGGCGACGAGCGCCACGGTGGTGGCCACGACGGCAAAGCCGATTTCACGGCTGCCTTGGAGGGCCGCGGTCAAGGGCGATTGGCCGAGTTCGATGCGGCGGTAAATGTTTTCCAACATGACGATGGCGTCATCCACCACGAGCCCGATCGCCAGCACAAGCCCGAGCAAGGTCAGCACATTGAGGGAAAACCCGGCCGCGTGCATGATGGTGAACGTGCCGAGGATGGACGCCGGGATGGCAATGGCCGGAATGATCGTGGCGCGCGCGCTCCCGAGAAAGACGAACATGACGAGGACGACCAGCAGGATGGACATGCCCATCGTGAAATAGACTTCCTGAATGGACCGCTCGATATATTCCGACAAATCCGATGAGACGTGGAGCGTCATCCCGTCCGGCAATCCCCGCTGAATGTCCTGAAACCGGTCGTGGACGGCGCGCCCGACGGCCAGCGCATTGGCTTTCGAATGTTTCACGACGCCGACGCCGACCGTCGGCCTGCCGTCCACCCTCAACAACTTGCGGTCATCCGCCGCGCCGATCTCGGCGTGCCCGATCTCTTGGAGCCGGACGGGATACCCGCCATGGGAAGCGACGATCAGGTGATTGAACTGCTCGGCCGTCTGCAGTTCACCCCGCGTTCTCACGCTGAATTCGAGCCGCTCGCTTTCGATGCGGCCCGACGGGATCGCGACGTTCTGCCGCTGCAGCGCCTCTTCGACGTCCTGCACCGTCAATCGGCGGGAAGCCAGCCGATCGGGGTCCAGCCAGATCCGCATCGCATAGTAGCGGCCGCCCCCGATCCACACCGTGGAGACGCCGGGCAATGCCGCGAGGCGATCTTTGATATAGCGCTCGGCGAAGTCGGTGATCTCCAACTCGGTGTGCCGGTCGCTGGACAGCGTGAGCCACATGACGGCCTCCGCATCCCCCCTGGCTTTCAAGATGACCGGCTCGTCGATCGTTTTCGGCAAGAAGGCGCGAACGTTGAAGACCCGGTCGCGCACATCCCCGGCTGCCGCATCCAGATCGCGGCTCAACTCGAATTCCATTGTGATCAGCGAGACTTCCTCCTGGCTGGTGGACTGCAACGTCCTCAAGCCTTCGATTCCGGCAAGGTTTTCTTCCAAGCCTCTGGTGATATCGGTTTCGACCAGCCGCGCGCCGGCCCCCGGATACACGGTCAGCACGGAGATCACCGGCGATTCGATATCCGGATACTCCCGAACTTGCAGCCGCGCAAACGAAATCACCCCGAACAGGACCAACACCAACGTCAGCACGGTGGCCAGCACGGGACGGAGGATGGAAACTTCGGAAAGACGCATGGAGAATTTGGTGATTTGGTGATTTCGTGATCTGGTGATTTGAAGAATAAATCACCAACTCGCCAGATCACCAAGTCTTACTTTCTTGTCACGCGTGCTCCGTCGTTCAACTTTTGGTGGCCTACGCGGACGACCGTGTCCGCTTCGTGCAGGCCGTTGAGGATCTGCACGTGACCCTGTTCCCTCACGCCGAGGCTGACTTCGGTCCAGCGGACCGTTTCCTCCTGCACGCGATAGACGTAGGTCTTGTCCCGTTGGCGGATCACCGCCTCTTCAGGCACAAGGATGGCGCGATCGTTTCGTCCCAGCTCCAACTTGATGTTGACAAACAGGCCCGGGCGCAGCTTGCCGATCTTCTCACCCGCCCGCCCCGGACCTGTCGAGACAGGTCCCTTTACGGGCTCACCCGAGCGCGCTCCGTAGCCGCGAAGTCTCGGCTGAGCGGCGTTCAAATCGACGCGCTCCTGCCCGGCTGTATTTGGAATTCCGGCGCGCACGCGCACCGCCCGGCTGACCGAATCCACCCGCGGATCGACGGCATAGACCTCACCGATAAACGTCTCGCCGGGGTACGCGTCGGTGGCGATTTCGACCAGCTGCCCGACCGAGAGACGGTTCAGGTACGTCTCGGGGATTTTAAAATCGATCTTCAGCGTAGCGTGGTCTTCCAGATTCACGATATCCTGACCCGGCTGAACATAATCTCCGGGGGAGACGCGCCGCATCCCGACGGTGCCGGCAAAGGGCGCCCGCACTTTGGTCTTCGCCAACCGGGTCTGGTAAACGGTGTGATTGGCTTCGGCCGTGTGGAGATTGGAGACGGCTTGGTCGATTTGCTGCTGAGACACGAAGGAATTGTTGCTGCCCAGAAGCTGTGTCATACGATCAGAGGTGAGGCGGGCAATCTTCAGTTGGGCGACCGCTTGCGCCAGATGAGCTCGAAGTTCCGTATCGTCCAGCTCGATCAACACCTTGCCGCGCTCCACCGCCTGCCCCTCGCCAAAGAGAATCCGGCTCACGAGGCCGGCAATCTCCGGCCGGACGATCACCGACTCATTGGCCTCCAAGGTACCCACCGCCCGCACCGCGTCGGACACCGAGCCCATCCGCACGGCCTCCACCTCAACGGGAATGCGTGACACCGAGGCGATATCCGCCGCACCGGGCAGACCGGTCGCTTTGTTCCATCCCTGGCTGATCCACACGAGTGCGGCCATAACGATCAGCAGGCCGGACGTAACAAGCCATGTTGCCGACACTCGCATTCGTCAGGTGGCCGATAGATAAATGATTGGCGTTCCAGTTGCGGCGGAGTCTGGCTGAATCGCGCAAGCGAAGGCATCGGACGATGGACGAGGGACGTGTCATAAGCCGATGCATGCGAGAGAGGGCCTCTCACTTACGCAGTTACCTGTGAATCGCCGCGTGCGGCGATTCCAGTATCGAGTGACTGTTCCGACACAAGAAAAGGAATTCCCTGACAGAAAAACAACCGACACCGCCGAATGATACGGACAGTGGTGGGCGGTCACCTCCTCGACCGAGTGCGCGAGGCGAACCCATGCGTTTCATGCGGCTAATAAGACTGGGCAGCATCCTTTTCATGGTCGGATGCTTGACCCGGTGACGGACGGATATCATACGCGACTTCCGCTGTTGGGCGGGCGAGTCCTTGTGTGGGGCAACCATACCAGTCCGGTCAATACGGCGATGACGTGGCTCGAGAAACGCGGGATTTCGGCGATTGATCACGTGAAGCTCGTCGAAAGCATGGACGAGAGCGCGTTGCGGCGGACACGAGCCCTGAGAGATGAGGCGACGATGCTTCGCGGCGCCAGGTTCGTGGGCGTCGATGAAGTCGTCTTTGTCACCTATGCCGGCGACGTGAGAGCGCCCATGGTCTCGATCCGAGGGTGAGTGCCGACACGAGCCGGATCCGATGGATCGGAAGCGCTCGGTTCCCCGCGCATGGGACGCGCCCGCGGAATCATGCGCTGGCGTCCCTGACCCGCCATGCCCTGGCGACAGTCTGTGGCTATCGAGAGCCGGGAAGAGTGGTTCACCCGTCCGAAGAGGTGTGTGAATGAGCGCCCGCTTCCTCGCTCATCGCCGGGCTGGGGCTGCGCGCCGGGCACGAGGTGGAATACTTGTCTTGATCGGCGTCTATCTCAGCGTCGCGGGATGCAATGTCACCCGCGGCGTCACGGACACGCCGAGCGGGATGTATCAGACCCCAAAAAAAGGGCGGGCTACGTAGGTAGCCCGCCCCGGCAGATGGTACGGCGGCGAACCGCCTCACCCTGCTACTTGCTGCCGCCGGCCGGTGAATGGCCGGTGTCGCCCTTGCCCTGCGACCGCATGCTCTCAATCTGCTTCATATAGTAACTCATATCGGGAGACCGATCCTGCGTATCTCGGGGCGCAACGGAGGGTTCCAATTGCTCCGGCGTTGCGTTCAGTACGACTTGGCCCGCCCCTTTTTTCACCTTGAAGCTGCTCCAAGGCAATGGCACCAATTGATCCGAATCCTTTAAGGCGACCACGCCGTATTCGATCTTTCCGCTGTTTTCATCCATAAGAAGCTTTTCGAGCGTGCCCAATTGTTTCCCCTGTTGGTTGACGACGTTCTCATGTTCGAGCGGGCTTCCCTCGACATCTTTGACCTCGCCGCGGCGGACCGGGATGATTGTATAGCGCGACGGCGTGCTGCCTTGCTTGCCCGTCATATCGAGCGAACCTGGTGGTGTTGGATTTCCTCCCTGACCCTGGCGCCCTTGCATTTCATCCGCCAATACCGGACCGGCAAACGACAGTGCAGTGATTGAGATCATCCCTATCAGTTGACGTACCTTCATAATGTCCTCCTTGAAGTGAATGCCTCATTGGCGTGCGATGCTTCCCATCCCGCATGCCCCGCCGTCCCTGCTTGTGGGCTAAGCAAAAGGCACGCCGTATACGTAAAAAGTGAGCCGTGAGGATAGCCTAGAAAAGTAAGCTTAATTAAATGGCCATCACGGGTAGCCTTCTAAAGGCTCTGGCCCGGCACGGTTTTCCCAAACAATCTGTCCTGAAGGGACAGGCTGTCCACGTGCGAGCACGTCGCCTTCGCCTTCGATACCCGTCTCTCGGATCAGTGACCCTTGTCTCCTTTCTCGCCCTTTTTCATGTCTCCACCGGACTTTTTCGTCTGATGGCTCTGATCGTTTTTGGTTTGGCTTTCTTCACTGTGCCCCGCCTGGCCGCCTTGCTCTTTCATACGCTCCTGGTGCATCATTTCCTGGCCCTTCTGGGTTCCGCCGCTACTGCTGCCGGAACTATGCGCGCCGCCGCTTCCGCCCGACCCGGTTTGTGCCAGCATTAACGGCGCGTCTGTAGCCCATGTCGCGCACGCCATACCAAGAGACAATACCCCCACCGCCATATAGGTGATGCCCTTCATCGCGACCTCCTTCGTTCGTGAGTGACCCTAAGGACTGCCCTCGTGATATCGTACTTCAGAGGAACGGGCGTGGCTGTCGGCAAATAACCCTTTTTGATATCCTGCACGGCCTACACGAGAACGACGTGGCCGGAGATCACAAAGTCGGTATTATGCCGACATTGTGAGGCGTTGATCTCGTGTGTTAACGGACTGTGGGGTAACGTATTGAAGGTTTTCTTCTTTTCGGCCGTCGCTACGCAAGTCTTGCCGTTGCCGGTAGCCAAGGAGCCGGCAGTACGTCAGAACGGCTCTTGATATTCCTCAACGACGAGCTCGTCAGCAAGGCTTTTAAACAGGCTTTTTGAGGCGCGCACGCTGGCGCCCCCGACAGGCATTGCAAGCGAATCGCCCTGATGTTCTCGATCAAAATGACCGGCGCCGACCACCGGGTTGCGGGCGTCTGATACATCCTCCTCTCATGCATGGCCCGCATCGGCATCCTCGAGAATCCGAACCTGAAACGGTTCGCTGATGCCTTCTATATGGAATGTATGGTGCGGAAACGGAATCTCGATGCCGTGCGCCTCGAAAGCCTTCTTGAGCCGGCGCCGATATTCGCGTCCGACATTCCACTGCTCCAGCGGCTTGGTCTTGATTCGCGCCTTGATGATCACGGCCGAGTCGGCAAAATTATCCACGCCGAAAACTTCCATCGGTTCGATGATCTTCGGGCCGAAGGCGGGATCATTCCGCAATTCCTCGGCCACACTGCGCATGATCTCCGTGACGCGATCCGTGTCTTCTTTATAGGCGATCCCCATATCCAACACAAACGCCGACCATTCCATGGTCATGTTGGACAGGGTCGTGATCAGACCGTTCGGAAAGACATGCACCACTCCAGAGAGATCACGCAGGACGATCGTGCGGAACGTGATCGCTTCGACCTGCCCGCCGGTGCCGTTGATCACCACGACGTCGCCCAATCTCACCTGGTTCTCCAAAATAAGAAAGAATCCGCTGATGAGGTCGCGAATGAGGTTTTGCGCGCCGAACCCGACAGCCAGGCCGATGATGCCGGCCCCCGCGAGAATCGGCCTGATATCCAGTCCCACCTGATCCAGCGCCTGGATGATCACAATCGCCCAGATCAACGATCGCGCGATCGTGCGGACGACTCCAGTCAAGGTCGAGACCCGTTTATGCGCCGCGCCTGGATGCGGCTCCGTCGACACGCCGGCCTTAATGAGAATCGTTTCGAGATGGCGGATGCCGAGGGTCATCAAGCGGACCGCAAGATAGCCGAGCCCCACGATCAAAACGAGACGCACACCGGTCTTGGCAACCGTCATTGACGTCGCCACCAACCAGGGAGTCAGATCGTGCAGAGACACTCCAAGCATGGACAATCCTCCTTTCACTTCCCTATCGAATCGGAAGTTTTCATTCCCGTTGACAGTGACCCTTCATCAAGAACCGTAGGCAAGCCTTTACAATTACCGGGCATGTTGTCTGACACGAAATTGGTCGTTGCCGGACTACCTGTGCGCTTTGCGCGTGCACTATCATAAAAAATTAGTGAGGAGGCGCAATCGTCTGGAGAATGGACGCGACAGAAGCATAGTGATTCGTTGGCCGAAACCCAAGACCCAAGAATCGGTCAGCGAGGCGTGCGCCGAACCACGGTCGAGTTTGTGTTCGTACCAATCATCACCACCAAAAGGAGCTAGTATATGGAAATCACACGCACGGCACGAGAGTGGAGTATCGGAGGATCGCACGTCCGATGGGGAGCCATCTTTGCGGGGCTGGTCGTCGGCATTTCGGTTCAGATGATACTGACACTCCTGGGATTGGCGATCGGCGCCTGGTCGATCGATTTACGCGAGACCAATCCCGCGCAAGGCATTCCAATCGGCACCGGTATCTGGACGGGAATCTCTATGCTGATCTCTGCGTTTGTCGGTGGTTATGTGACGGCCCGTCTCTCGGGCTCCCCGCTGCGCTCGGACGGGATGTACCATGGCGCGGTGGTATGGGGAGTCACGTGGCTGGTCTTTGCCTGGCTCGCCACAACCGCCATGGCCACGATGATCGGCGGATTGTTCAGCGCATTCGGCTCCGGACTGCAGGCGCTCGGCCAAGGCGTCGGTCAAAGCGTCAGCACGGCCGTCTCCAAGGTCGCAGACAAGACCAATGTCGGCAACCTAAATGTGTCGGCCGAAGGGCTGAGGAAGCAAATTGAGTCGGTGCTGCAAGCGACTAAGAAACCGGAACTCCAGCCGGGGGAAATCAAAAAGGATGCGGGCAAAGTCACAGATAAAGCCCAAAGCGGACAGCCGTTGAGCCAGGTGACCGATTCCGCGGTGACTGAAGTACAACAAAAATTGGCGGCGCTCGATAAAGAAGCCGCGATTAATGTCATGGTCAATAAGCTGGGGATGTCCAAGGCCCAAGCGCAGGAAGTGGTGCAATCCACGATCGGGATTATCGAGCCGCTGAAGGAAAAAGCGCAGGAGGTGAAGGAACAGGTCAAAGAGCAGTCCGTGGACGTGGCCAACACCACCATTAAGAAACTCGCCTCCGCGGCCTGGTGGATGTTCCTCTTGGCAATCTTCTCACTCGCCGCATCGATCGGCGGCGGGGCAACTGGAACTTCCGAGACCGCCCTGATGGGCATGGAAGTCCGAACCGACATGAGAAAAGCGCAGTAACCGTGTAGACCACCTTCTTCCCTCT
>DATFCE010000172.1:0-14792 GCA_035253365.1 Nitrospiraceae bacterium | reverse complement strand
GCAAAACCACGACCAAATCGGCAATCGCGCCTTCGGCGATCGTTTGAGCACATTGGTGCCTTCCGCAGCCTTGAAGGTCGCCGCCGCCGCCGTCCTACTTGCTCCCCAAACACCGCTCTTATTTATGGGAGAAGAATATGGGGAGACGGCCCCGTTCCTCTATTTCATCGACCATGGAGATCCGGATCTCGTGGAAGCCGTCCGGCAAGGACGGCGGAAAGAATTTGCGGCATTCGGATGGACGGACGTGCCCGACCCGCAAGATCCGGCAACGTTCGAACGATCCCGCATTCATCCAGGGACCACGGCAGATGCCGGACAAACGGCCCTTCTCCAGTGGTACAGAGAACTGATCCGCCTCCGGACGAGCATTCCGGCGCTCGGCGCCGCGGCAACCACCGGCTATGAATGCCGGGTATCGGTCCATCTGGAAGCTGCTGTATTGACCGTGCTTCGCCGAAGCCCACAGGGCGACGCCGCGCTGCTCGTGCTTGGATTCAATTCACAGCCAACCGCGCTGGCGCTCCATGAGCCGGCGGGCATGTGGGCCCTTCGCCTGTTCAGTGAGAACAAGACTTTTGGAGGGCAAGGCCGTACAGCCTTGCCTGAACGGTTGACAGTTAATCCAGAAGGCGTGACGTTGGCGCTGGCCCCGTACGAAGTCGCCGTCTACCTCAGCCAGCCCGCTTGAAGAAAATCACCGACAGCGGCGGCAACGTGAGCAGCAAAGAATGGGGATGCCCGTGCCAGGGAATCGCTTCGGATGCCAATCCGCCTCCATTACCTATATTACTGCCTCCATACAGGTCCGCATCGCTGTTGAGCAGTTCTCGATACCAGCCCGGGGCAGGCACGCCGACACGATAGCCGGATCTGGGCACAGGCGTGAAGTTACAGGCGCAGATCACGCTGTTCTCCGGGTCCCGGGCGCGGCGAAGGAATGCGATGACCGCATGATCCGCGTCGCTGAAGTCAATCCACTGAAACCCCGACCAATCAAAGTCCGCTTGATAAAGCGCCGGCTCGGCTTGGTATAGCCGGTTGAGATCACTCGCATAGCGCCGAAGCCCTTGATGCGGCTCATATTGCAACAGATGCCATTGAAGACTATTGTCGTGATTCCACTCCCACCACTGTCCGATTTCCCCACCCATAAACAGCATCTTCTTTCCCGGATGCCCGTACATAAACCCCAACAAAGCCCGCATATTGGCAAACCGCTGCCACTGATCACCGGGCATTTTGTCCAACAGCGTTTTTTTGCCATGCACGACCTCATCATGAGAGAGCACAAGGACGAAATTCTCGCTGAAAGCATAGACAAGGCCGAACGTAATCTTGTTTTGATGATGTTTGCGATACACCGGATCAAGGCTGAAGTATTCCAGCGTGTCGTGCATCCACCCCATATTCCATTTGAGACTGAACCCCAACCCGCCCACATAGGTCGGGCGCGATACGCCGGGCCACGCCGTAGATTCCTCCGCAATCGTCAACACGCCGGGATGTTCCCGGTGGACCAGCGCATTGAACTCCTTCAGGAAATCGACCGCCTCTAAATTTTCATTGCCCCCGAATCGGTTAGGAATCCATTCTCCGGCCTTGCGGGCGTAGTCCAGATACAGCATCGAGGCGACAGCATCCACGCGCAGGCCGTCGATATGATACCGGTCCAGCCAGAACAGCGCGCTGTTGAACAAGAAGTTTCGCACCTCCACGCGACCGAAGTTAAAAATACGGCTGTGCCATTCGGGATGATAGCCAAGACGCGGATCCTGATGATCATAGAGATGCGTACCATCGAACCAGGCCAACCCATGTGGGTCGTCAGGAAAATGCGCGGGCACCCAGTCCAGAATCACGCCGATATTTGCCTGATGACAGGCGTCCACGAACGCCATAAATTCTTCCGGCTTTCCGAACCGGCTGGTGGGGGCGAAATAGCCGACGGTTTGATAGCCCCATGAGCCATCAAATGGATGTTCCGTCACGGGCATCAGCTCTACATGGGTGTACCCGAGTTCCTTCACATACGGAATGAGCTTAGAAGTCAGCTCCCGGTAGGTCAGCCACCGGTTGCTCTCCTCCGGCACCCGCATCCAGGAACCGAAATGCACTTCATAGATGGAGATCGGCTCGGATAATGTATCCCGGCTTCCCCGGCGCGTCATCCATTCATGATCGCGCCATTCGTAGGACAAGGCATGAATGAGCGAGGCCGTCTTCGGGCGCAACTCCGCGGCAAAGGCATACGGATCCGCCTTCAGCAACGGCACATCGTGGTTGCGGGGACGAATTTCGTATTTGTATGCGGTGCCTTCCGGGATGTCGGGAATGAACAATTCCCACAGGCCACTCCCGCCGCAGTTTCGCATGGGATGGCGCCGCCCGTCCCAACCGTTGAAGTCCCCGACCACGCTGACTCGCATGGCGTTCGGAGCCCAGACGACGAACCGAACACCGGTCACCCCATCGATCGTCCGCACGTGCCCTCCCAGCACGTCATAGGCCCGGAAGAGTTTCCCCTCGGCAAACAAATGGAGGTCAAATTCCGAGATGAGACCGGGAAAGGCATAGGGATCATGCCGTTCCGTCACCTCACCCCATTGGTCGGTCATCCTGATGCGATAGTGCCGTGACGGGGTGTCTGCCGGCAAGGTCGTTTCAAAAAGTCCGCCGAGCACATGCATCATCGGACTTGCCTCGCCATGATCGAGGATGACGGATACCTCCCGCGCGTCCGGCGCAAACACACGGACCGCCAACATCGCGCGTCCATTCTCGACCACGGGATGGGGGCCGAGCACGGAAAATGGATCCCAATGTTCCGCTCGGAGGAGTCGTTCAACGTCGTCGCGTAAACTCAGTGCCATAGTCACCTGTGTTTAAATGTGAGTGTGGATATTGATTGGTCTGATTGCTCTCGATCTTACCCTATTTCGGCATCCCGATTCCGAATCACGGACTGACGCGGGAAACTCCACCGCCCGGACAACCTGTCTGCCTCATGACACTTTGCACCGGCTCCCTAGGCTTAGCCAACATGACCTGCTTTGACCCGCGCCCGGCGCTTGCGTCCTACTCGCTCTCGCAGCGTATCCTTTCGAGACTGATGAAATGTTCACGAATCCTTTCAAAATCGACCATGCCCTCGGTTTACCGCTTGCATGCACGATTGAGACCTGTGTAGTGTCGTCAGAAAAGGAACCCCACCATGGCTCAGGACAAAATTCTTGCGATGATTCTCGCCGGCGGGAAGGGAGAGCGGCTCATGCCGCTCACGGAACACCGGAGCAAACCGGCCGTTCCTTTCGCCGCCAAATATCGGATTGTGGATTTTGTGCTCAGCAATTTTTTGAATTCAGGGATCCACGCGATCTACATGTTGGTCCAATATCGGTCCCAATCGTTAATCGAACATGTCAGGCGCGCCTGGAGTATTGAAGGACGATTACCCCAAAATTTCGTGTCGGTCGTGCCTCCGCAGATGCGGGCGCGGGAGGGCTGGTATGAAGGCAATGCGGATGCGGTGTACCAGAACCTCAACCTCATTCGTGATTTTGCCCCCGACGTGGTCGCGGTATTCGGCGCCGATCACATCTATCGCATGGACATCAGCCAGATGGTGCAATTTCATCACGATCATCGGGCCGATGTTACGGTCGCCGCTCTGCCCGTGCCGCTCCATGCCGCCACCGGATTCGGCATCATTGAGGTGAGCCGCGAATCGAGTCCGGACCAGTCCCATCGCATCATCGGATTTGAAGAGAAACCGAAAGAGCCCAAGCCGATGCCCGACGATCCTGAGCAGGCGTACTCCTCCATGGGTAATTATCTCTTCAACACCGACCTCCTCGTGCAGATCCTCGAGCGGGATGCGAATCGCCCCGGCTCACACGATTTCGGCCGCGACATCGTCTCGCAACTGATTACGTCCCATCGAGTGCTGGCGTATAACTTCTGCCACAATTCGACACCGGGTCTCCACCCATATGAGGAACGCGCGTACTGGCGCGATGTCGGCACGCTCGAAGCGTACTGGCAGGCGCACATGGACGTGTTGGGCGAAGCGCCGATTTTTGATCTCCGGAACAGCCAATGGCAAATTGTCACGGACCGCCATGACGGCCCGCCGGCCAGCCTCATCCGCTGCCGTATCGATGACTCCTTGATCGGCCCCGGCGCGCGAATCGTAGACGCCGATATTCGTCGATCCGTGATCGGCCGCAACGTGATCATCGAGTCCGGCGCCCAGCTCGACGAATGCATCATCTTGAATGACGCCGTGGTCGGCTCCAAATCGAAGCTCAGGCGCGTCATCGCCGACCGTTTTAACGTCATTCCAGCAGGCAGTGAAATCGGGTACAATGCGGCCGAAGACAAGAAACATTTTCAAGTTGGGTCCACGGGCCTTGTCGTACTTCCCCAAGGGTCGCGCCATCGGTCCCGTGCCAATCGCCCGACATCGACCGGCAGCTCGCTGACCGGTGTGACGACATGACAGCGTTCTCTTCTCCCCGCATCCCCACGTCCACGTACCGGTTGCAATTCAACCGCTCATTCACGTTCCAGCATGCGCGGGACATTATTCCCTATTTGCACGACTTGGGGATCTCCGATTGCTATTCGTCGTCCTACCTGAAAGCCGCCCCCGGAAGCTTGCACGGGTACGACATCGCCGATCCGACCTCTTTGAATCCTGAAGTCGGCACGGAGGCCGACTATCGCGCCTTCATCCAGGCGCTCCATGCCAAAGACATGGGACACATTCTCGATATCGTTCCCAACCACATGGGAATCGCGCGTTCCTGCAATGCCTGGTGGTTGGATGTCCTGGAAAACGGCCCGAGTTCCATCTACGCCGCCTTCTTCGACATCGATTGGAATCCCGTCAAGGCGGAGCTGGGAAACAAGATTCTGTTGCCCATTCTGGGTGACTTGTACGGCGTCGTGCTGGAAAACCAGGAAATCAGTCTCTTTTACGAGGAAGGCGCCTTCTTCATCCGATACTACGATCACACGCTGCCCGTGGCCCCGAAGTCCATGGCGCGCATTCTCTCACACCGCCTCGACGATCTCCTCAGACAAAGCGGATCGGACAACGCGCATGTGCAGGAGCTGCAAAGCATCCTGACCGCCATCGCGCATTTGCCGCCTCGGCATGAACAGGATGCGTCCAAACTTCAAGAGCGGCACCGCGAGAAGGAGATCATCAAACGCCGGCTGGCGACCCTGGTGAAGGACAGCACACCCATCGCCGCCTTCGTCGATCAAAACGTGACCCTATTTAACGGCACAAAGGACACTCCGGCCAGCTTTGATCTTTTGGACGCGCTACTCAATGATCAGGCCTATCGGCTGGCCTATTGGCGAGTGGCCTCCGAAGAAATCAACTATCGCCGGTTCTTCGACATTAACGAACTGGCCGCCATTCGCATGGAAAACCCGGCCGTCTTCAAAGAAGCCAACCGCTTAGTCTTTCAACTGCTCCGGGAGGGATCGGTCACGGGCCTGCGGATCGACCATGTGGACGGCCTGTACGATCCGGGCCACTACCTCCGGCAATTGCAGGCCTGGGCGCAGATGGAGCTCAGTGAAGGAATTGCAAGCGACGGCCGCTCACTGTATCTTGTCGTGGAAAAAATCCTCGGGTCCGGGGAAGACCTTCCGGAGAATTGGCCGGTGTTCGGCACCACCGGGTATGAGTTTCTGAACATCGTCAATGAGCTGTTCGTCAATGCCGCCAACGAGCCCGCCGTCGATGACATGTATGCGAAATACCTGCGCCGGCGCATCGATTTCGAAGATCTGGCCTATGAGAAGAAAAAGCTGATCATGGCGGCCTCGATGGCCAGTGAGATCAATGTCCTCGGGCATCAGCTCAACCGCCTCTCCGAGCGGGATCGGCGATCCCGCGACTTCACGCTGAACAACCTGACCCACGCAATCCGTGAGATTATCGCCTCCTTCCCCGTGTACCGGACATATATTACGAGCGGCGAGCCGGTCGCCGACCGCGACCGCGCGTACATCCGGCTGGCGGTCATGAAAGCCAAACGGCGAAACCCCGCGGTCAACACCCTGGTATTTGACTTTGTCCGAGATATTTTGCTCACGACCACGGAAGATCGCCGCCGGCCGGCGTATGAGGAGCGGCTCGCCTTCGTAATGAAGTTTCAACAAACCACCAGCCCGGTCACCGCGAAAGGCATTGAAGATACGGCGCTCTATATTTACAATCGCCTGCTGTCCCTCAACGATGTAGGCGGAGACCCGGAAACCTTCGGCATGCCGGCGCGTGGGTTCCATCAATGGATGGAGCACCGTCGCGCGCGATGGCCGCATGGGCTTTCCACTACATCCACCCATGACACAAAGCGCAGCGAAGACGTCCGAGCCCGCATCAACGCCCTGTCCGAGATGCCCGCGCTGTGGAGAACGCATCTCGCCCGTTGGAGCAAGCTGAACAAAAAATACAAGACCGACGTGGATGGCCTGCCGGTGCCGGATCGCAATGATGAATACTTCCTGTACCAAACGCTGCTCGGCGCTTGGCCGCTCGAATCACTGGACGAGCGCGCGTATCGAACATTTTGCGACCGGATTCAGGGGTACATGGCCAAGGCGATCCATGAGACCAAAGTCCACACGAGCTGGGTCAATCCCAATCCGGCCTACGATCAGGGCGTGGAAAAGTTCATCGAGGCGATTCTGGACCGCACCCGTCCCAATGCCTTTCTTGAAAGCCTGCTGGCCTTCCACGCGAAAGTGGCGGACATCGGCTTTTACAATGCGCTGGCGCAGGTGGCGATTAAAATCACGGCTCCCGGCGTGCCGGACTTTTACCAAGGCACGGAGCTGTGGGACTTCAGCCTGGTGGACCCGGATAATCGGCGGCCGGTGGACTATGAGCTCAGACGGCGGCTCCTGGCGGATCTTCGCGAAGAGTGTGAGCGCGCCGGCGACGATCGGCGCGCTCTAGTCCGTGATCTCTTGTCCACATGGAAGGACGGCCGGATCAAACTCTATCTGACCATGACGGCGCTTCAATACCGCCGTGCGCATGTGCCGCTTTTCCGGGATGGTATCTATGCGCCGTTGGAGACCGGGGGCGCACACGCGGACCATCTCTGCGCATTCGCGCGGGTCCATGAGGGTCGATCACTGCTGACCATCGTCCCCCGATTGCTCTACGGACTCCTCCAGGAATCCTGGTCCCTTCCCTTGGCTCCCGGCATCTGGAAAGATACCTATGTCACCGCCGAGCCTGGTGTCGCGCGTTACCGCCATCTGCTGACGGGCGCCGTCCTGTCACCGATTGAGATCGATGGCCGGCCGACCTTGCCGGCGGCGGATGTGTTGCATGACTGCCCCGTCGCGCTGTTGGAGAGGGTGGGATAATGGCACGTGGTTCGGAACAGTATCGATCGGCATGGCTGGGCGGCGAAGCGCATGTTCGCTATCACAACGGGCGTTCGGTGTGGAGCACATTACTGAACTATAAGCATCCGGTTGCCTTGACCCTGGCCTTCTTAGCCGGAGCGGCCATCGGCAGCAGCGCCGCCGCGCTGGTATGCGCGCGGAGACTTTCTGAAGGCAGGGCTGATCCCTGTGACAAAGGAGGAGCGCGTTAATGAAACGAGAGCATCGGGACTGCGCAGGTTTCTCATCGGGCACGTTGATCCTCGCCTTGCTGACCGGTGCGTGTGTCGGCGCCGTGGCGGCGCTTCTCATCGCTCCTGATTCCGGAATCCGCATGCGCAGACGGTTGCGAAAGGGCGCCAAAATCGCGCAAGAGGAGTTTGCCGACGTGGCCGCCGAAGCCAAAGAAGCCTTGGGAGCGCTGGGTAAGGATGCCCGCCAGACGCTCCGGCAGACCGCCACCCGACTCGGCGCCGCGTTAGGTGCAGCGAAAGACGCGCTCAAAGATGATTCGAAAGTCTTACGGGGTGTGCCTCCCCATGGGTGATCAGAAAGCGGCGACACCGTTTCGGTTCATCGGATGCTTGGAATTGCGCGAGATGCTGGGTCGTAAGGCCGCCGACGTGCAGCAATTGATGTCGGTGATCGAGGAGGCCCCGCTCGATTCCATTTACTACCACACGCATAGTTATTTTCTGCGCTACGAGCATGGTCCGACGCTCTTCCCCAACGATTTCGCCACATGGGCGGCCGTGTCGGTCCGCGATCGGGTGCTCAGCGAGCGATTGGGCCTCATCGACCCGTTTGAGTTCGTCGATCTGGAATCGCTCCGGGCGCAGATCGCCTCGACAATCGACGACCATTTGAAATCCTTGTGGAACGTGCCGCGGTTGATCCATGGGGAGCCGTTTGAGTTCATTCGTTCCCATATCATCGAGGTCGATCTTGAACTCAGCGCCGGCAGCTTGAAAGAGTTCCGGGATCAACTCTCGACGGTGGATCGTAGCGCCTTGTTTAATCACATTTGTGAAGCGAAAATCCGAAAAGGCCGGAGGAGCGGGGATTTCATCACGTGGATCGCCTCGGAACAGGGATTATCGCTGCCGAAATTGGCCGAGCAGGTGGCGGCTATTCAGCCGTTGGGCCTAACGCTTGAGGGGATTCGGGCGCGCATCCTCGCCACACTCGACGCCTGTATCGCCAAAGCGGATTGAGTCATTCACGCCGGAGACATCGGCGATCCGGACCTTGCCAGAGCCTCACTGTGTGAATACGGGAGTTCCCATGCCGTCTGATTTAAGCGCCTATCGCCACATCGCGCCTCCCGGGCGCGTGGACCTGTTGTATCAATTGTGCAAGCAGGTCAAGGGTAAGCGGATGCTTCACATCAGCTCGAGCCGAATCGGGGGAGGAAGCGCGGAAATTCTCCATAACCTCACGCCGATGCTGAGAGACCTGGGTCTGCGCGTCGAGTGGTCGGTGATGGAAGGATCGGAAGCGTTTTACCACGCCGTCCGGGTGTTCCATGAGGGCCTGCAAGGTGAAGACGTCACCGTGACGGACAGCTTGCTCAACGCCTACTTGGATTGTATTCGGCACAATGCCGCGACCTTGGATTTGAGCGCGGACGGGGTGGTCGCGCATGATCCGCATCCGCTCGCGCTTATCGATCAGGCACCGACGGACTCTCGCTGGATCTGGCGCTGCTATCTGGACCTGTCCCGGCCCCAACGCAAGGTCTGGAATTTTCTTCGTCCGTATGTCGCCAAATACGATGCCGCAGTCTTTTCTTTGCCCCAGTTCGCCCAGCCGCTCTCGGTGCCGCAATTTCTGATCTACCCGTCAATCGACCCGTTGAGCGACAAGAACCGGGACATGACGCCCGAAGAAATGGATCAAATCCTCAGCAAGCTCAATATCCCGCGGGACAAGCCGATTTTGCTTCAGGTGTCGCGGTTCAACCGCTTCAAAGATCCGCTCGGGCTCATCGACGCGTATCGTCTCATTAAATCGCACCATGATTGCCGGTTGGTGTTGGCGGGCGGCATTCCGCCGGACGATCATGAAGATCTGGCGCTCTTCGATGAAGTGCGAGACGCGGCCAGCAAGGACGAAGACATCCACATTCTGTTGCTCGATCCCGGCTCCCATCTCGAAATCAACGCGCTGCAGCGCAGTGCGACATTGGTCTTTCAGAAATCCAAACGAGAAGGGTTCGGACTTACGGTGACCGAGGCGATGTGGAAAGGCAAACCGGTCATCGGTGGGGCGACCGGTGGGATCACGCTGCAGGTCGTGTACGGCCAAACCGGCTATACCGCCAACTCGGTCGAGGGCACGGCGTTCTACGCCCGCTATCTTTTGAACAATCCGGCGATCGCCGAAGAGATGGGCCGGCGGGCGCGCGAGCGGGTGCGCCAAAACTTTTTGATCACACGACATGTGGAAGATTATCTGTCACTTATGATCCTCATGAGCCGGGCATGATACGGATGCTGAAAATGCCCACCAACTTTGTTCTCACTCGGCGAAGGTCCTCACGTACCCCAGAGGGTACGCTCCGGGCTTCGCCTTCGCTGCGGCCTCGTTGGATGGTCATTTTGAGCATCCTATAGGTTCGTTTATAAACCTAAGGTCTGCAAAGTGAAAAAGCCAAAGCCAACTGATTCGACGCCTCAGACATCTTCGTCCGTATCAGGGTCCATGCCGGAGAACTTGGACACCATCATCATTCAGCGGGTTGCGCCGGAGATTGACGGTGGGCGGTATCCCGTTAAGCGGGAAGTGGGAGATCGGTTGGAGGTGTCGGCTGATATTTTTAAAGAGGGGCACGACGTTCTGGCGGCGGTGCTGCAATACCGGACGGTGAACGAGGCGAGCTGGCATGAAACGCCGATGACACCGACTGGGAATGATCGTTGGTCGGCGTGGATCGATTTGACGGAAAATACCCGCTACGTCTATACCATCGCCGCCTTTGTCGAGACGTTCGAAACCTGGCGGCAGGAAGTCATCAAGAAGCGTGAAAGTCAGGATGATCTCCAAAGCGAGCTGTTGGAGGGTTTGGCCTTGATCGAGGCGACTGCCGCGCGCTCCGAGGGAGAGGCACGGTCGAGACTTCGCGAGCGGGTGGAGGACTGGAAAAAGGCGACGAAGCAGGAGGAGCGGCTTCGAATCGCGCTGCACGATGAATTAACCGCGCTCGTTCGACGGCACGAAGACCGGGCGGTGCTCACCGTGTATCCACGCCAATTAGAAGTGGTCGTAGACCGGGTCCGCGCCCGCTATGGCGCCTGGTACGAGATGTTCCCGCGATCCCAGGGCACGGAGGCCGGACGAAGCGCCACGTTCAAAGACTGCGAAGCTCGGTTGCCCGCGATCCAATCCATGGGATTCGATGTGCTGTACTTGCCGCCGATCCATCCGATCGGCCGCACGAACCGCAAAGGGCCGAATAATACCCTGCAGGCCGGCCCCGATGATCCCGGTAGTCCCTATGCCATCGGCAACGAACTCGGTGGGCACGATGCCGTCGAGCCGTCGCTCGGCACACTGGCTGACTTTGACCGATTCGTCCAAGCCGCGGGTCAGCACGGCCTGGAAATCGCTCTGGACTTTGCTATCAACTGCTCGCCGGATCATCCTTACGTGAAACAGCATCCCGAATGGTTCTATCACCGTCCCGACGGCAGCATTAAGTACGCCGAGAATCCTCCCAAAAAGTATGAGGACATCTACCCGCTGAACTTCTACTGTGAAAATTGGCGTAGCTTGTGGGAAGAAATGAGACGGATCATTCGCTTTTGGATCGGGCACGGCGTCAACATCTTCCGGGTCGATAATCCGCACACCAAACCGGTGGCCTTCTGGGAATGGTTGATTCGAGAGATTCAACGAGAGTACCCGGACGTTATCTTTCTCTCCGAGGCATTCACCCGTCCAAAGATGATGCAGACGCTCGCCAAAGCCGGGTTTAGCCAGTCCTACACCTATTTCACCTGGCGAAATTTCAAACAGGAATTGACGGACTATCTACTCGAATTGACCCGCAGCGAGATGAAGGAATATTTTAGAGCGAATTTCTTTACGAACACGCCCGACATCTTGCCTGAAATTCTACAGCACGGCGGCCGGCCGGCCTTTAAGTTTCGCCTCGTCCTCGCAGCTACCCTCTCGCCGTCCTACGGTATCTATAGCGGGTACGAGTTGTGCGAAAACCGCGCGGTGCCGGGCACCGAAGACTATCTGAACTCTGAAAAATATGAGTATAAAGTCTGGGATTGGGACCGGCCGGGAGCCATCACCGATTACGTGACCCGGATCAATCGGATTCGCCGCGACCACCCATCGCTGCAAGAATATGAGAATCTAAATTTTTATGAGTCGGGCAATGACCAGGTTATCTTTTACGGCAAGACGACATTGGACCGCCGCGATACGATTCTCGTCGCCGTAAACCTCAATCCTTTTCAGGCGCAAACCGCAACGCTGCGCGTGCCGATTTATGAATTGGGTATCGGTCCGGACGACACCTATCAGCTTCACGAGCTTTTGACCGATCGTCGCGACCTGACCAAGGGATCGACATATTCCATTCGCCTGGACCCACAAGGAGAGCCAGCCGCGATTTTTGCCGTGCGACGCTGGACGCACCGCGAGCAAGACTTTGATTATTTCATGTAAGGCAGTAGGATATCCGCAATGTACTTGTTCTGCGCTCGTATCCTCTTGCAGGCTGCTCAAAAAGCCCTCCAGCAAGGCCGCAGGGAACGCGGTCCCCGAGGCGTACTTGCTGTGTACGTTGAGGGGAACGCGTGACTGAGAACGCAGCTGGAGGGCTTTTTCAGCAGCCTGCCATGTCCGATCCGCTCTGGTACAAGGACGCGATCATCTACGAGCTGCACGTCAAAGCCTTTCAAGATTCCAATGCCGACGGCATCGGCGATTTTCGCGGGCTTACGGAGAAGCTCGACTACTTGCAGGATTTGGGAGTCACCGCCCTGTGGTTGCTTCCCATGTATCCTTCTCCGCTCAAAGACGACGGGTATGACATCTCCGACTATCTGGAAATTCACAAGGATTACGGCACGCTGAAGGATTTCCAGACTTTCCTCAACGAAGCGCATCAGCGTGGCCTGCGGATCATCACCGAGTTGGTCATCAACCATACCTCTGATCAACATCCCTGGTTCAGGGAAGGGCGGCGCAATCCCGAGTCGCCCTACCATCAGTACTACGTCTGGAGCGACACCGACAAGAAGTACGACAAGACGCGCATTATTTTCACCGACACCGAGCGCTCCAACTGGTCCTGGGATCCCGACGCCAAGCTGTATTATTGGCACCGGTTCTTTTCCCATCAACCGGACCTCAATTATGACAACCCCCAGGTCAAAGAAGAGGTCGTGAAGATTCTGAGGTTCTGGCTCGAGAAGGGCGTGGACGGCTTGCGCGTGGACGCGGTGCCATACCTGATCGAGCGCGAAGATACCACCTGCGAGAATCTGCCCGAGACCCATGCCGTCCTGAAGGAAATCCGCCGCGCAGTGGACGCCGAGTTCGACAGCCGGATGCTCCTCGCCGAGGCCAATCAATGGCCTGTGGACGTGCGTCCCTATTTTGGAAACGGCGATGAGTTCCATATGGCCTTTCACTTTCCGCTTATGCCGCGCATCTTCATGGCGATTAAGAAAGCCGATCGCCTGCCGATCACCGACATCTTGTCGCAAACGCCGCCCATCCCGCCGACCTGCCAGTGGGCGCTGTTTCTCCGCAACCACGACGAATTGACCCTCGAAATGGTGACGGACGATGAGCGCGACTATCTGTATCGGGAATATGCGACCGATCCGCGCATGAAGATCAACATCGGCATTCGACGCCGCCTCGCCCCGCTGATGGATAATGACCGGCGGAAGATCGAGCTGCTGAACAGCATCCTGTTCACCATGCCCGGCACGCCGGTGCTCTACTACGGCGACGAGCTCGGCATGGGCGATAATATTTATCTCGGCGATCGCAACGGCGTGCGCACCCCGATGCAATGGACGGGCGACCGTAACGCGGGCTTTTCCAAGGCCGAGACCGCGCAATTGTATTCCCCGCTGAACGTCGATCCGGTGTACGGCTACCAGGCGCTGAACGTCGAGGCGCAACAGCGCGTCCCCAATTCCCTGTTGAAATGGACCAAACGCGTGATCGCCGTCCGCAAGAAACATAAAACGTTCGGCCGCGGCACGCTCGAATTTCTGAAACCCTCCAACCGTTCGATCCTGGCCTACGTGCGAAAATATGAAGGCGAGATCTTGCTGATCGTCAATAATCTCGCCGGCACCGCGCAACCCGTGGAGCTCGATCTACGCCGGTTCATCGGCGCGGACGTGATTGAGTTGTTGGGCGAGACCCGCTTCCCCCGCATTGCCGAGCATCCCTACCAGCTCAGTCTCACGCCTTATGGATTTTTTTGGTTCCGATTGGAACTCTCCCGCGGGCGACGAGGCTGAACGACGTGTCTACCTGGACCGATCTCGTGACGGAGGCGTTTGAACGCGGCAGACGCGATCAGGCCGTCCGGTATCTGACCGCCCAACGATGGTTCGGCGCGAAGGGCCGGCGTCTCACCGGCATCCGCGTGATCGATCATGCGGGGCGTGCCGACACACCCGACGCTCCTTTGCTTACGATCCTCGGTGTGGAATTTGCCGACGGTCCCCCGGAACGGTATTTCTTGCCGCTCGCAGTTCGACCCGAGCGGGAGTCCACCGCGCCTCACGAGGCCAAACCTATCATGACCATACAGGCGCAAGGGCAATCGGTTACCGTACAAGAAATCACTACAGATTCCGCCGCCTGTCTGGCTTTACTCGAGAGCATTCGGCAGGAAGATCGTTGGCACGGCGCAGCCGGCGTCTTTACCTGCACTCAGACGCCGGCTTTCGAATCGTTCGCGTCGGTTCCGTTCGAGAACGTTAAAGCCATCGGCGCCGAGCAAAGCAACACGTCGCTGATCTACGATTCGCGCGCCATCTTGAAGCTGATTCGTAAGCTTGAAGGTGGCGTCAATCCCGATGGAGAAATTTTGGAATTCCTCACCACCAAGACATCGTATCGAAACGTGCCGGCATTACTTGGACAAATTCGATATGAGAGCCGCAATGAGGCGGTGTCAGGATCGGCGTATTCCGCCACCGTCGCGATTTTGACGGCCTTCATCCCGAATGAGGGCGACGGCTGGACCATGGCACTGCGCCATCTTGAACGGCTGCTGAGCGACAGCCGCTCGCATGGTGATTCGATCACGCGTTCTCAAGCGGCGGCCCGTGTCCAAACTCATTCAGACGAGTTTTTGTCCCGCATGCGGCGTTTGGGCG
>DATFCE010000171.1:0-2117 GCA_035253365.1 Nitrospiraceae bacterium | reverse complement strand
TCAAGCCGGCGGCGTCAAAGTCATCCCGCAATCCAATCGCTGCACCCATGAACAAGCCCTCCAACAGGCCGACATAGATTCAGATTTTTGCCGATTTGGGAATCCCCCTCGTGAGTCAACATCACAGGAGGATGGTATTAGCACCCTGTCCGAATTTCCGGCACCACCTCAAAGCTTTTCGGCTTCTACCTCGATCAGGAAGGCGAGCATTTCAGCACCTACACGATCGGCGGCAATGACATCATCAACGAGGATCAGTGATGGGTCGAAAAGAGATCGAGTTTGAATTTGTTGAGTTCATCCCGAGTGAGCGCGCTCCGGGGACTCTATATATTTCGATCGAATATGCGACCGTCGTGCATGACTGTCTCTGCGGGTGCAGGAACAAGGTCGTAACGCCTCTCAACCCGACCGGATGGGCGATGACATTCGATGGCGAGACCGTTTCGCTCGATCCATCCGTCGGGAATTGGAGCTTTCCCTGTCGATCACACTACGTGATAGAGCGCAACCGGATCATCTGGGCGGGGAACATGACGCGCGCGCAGATCGAACGCGGCCGCCTGCGTGATCGGGCGCTGAGGGATCGGCACTTTGGGGGTGACACCGACGGAACTAAAAACACGGCTGTCCCGCAAACCGAGAACGTCGTAGCTCCTCCCACACTGGAGAAGAAGCGGGGCTTCTGGCGGCGCTGGCTCGGCTAATAGACACCCCTCAATTGCCCGTAGAACGTCAACCGCACGAGGGTACGCCCCAATGTGTTGTCCAAATGATGTGAGCAAAGCACAAGGCGCAAGCAACAAACATTGCCGCTGAGCGGTGAAGGCCGCTCAGCGCCATTTCCAGCGGGGTCGCAGCGCCGACATCGGAATGCTGGGTAGTTGTGGAAACGCTTCCCGCCATGATGATCCGCATGACCGCTCACCGTGCTCACAGAACGCGTGACCGTTTGCTTCACCCGTTCCTTCCCGCGTCCCGAGCCAGCGCGACTATGCGAGCCATGCCATTGGACCCGGTCTTGGTCATGATAGCCGCCCTGTGATCCTCGATAGTCTTGGGGCTGAGTTTCAGTTCCGCCGCGATCATCTTATTGCTCATGCCCGCCGCCAGCAAATACAGCACCTGCTTTTCCCGTGCCGTCAGGCGATCAATATAGCCAAGCGCAGTGCGCCGTCGCTGGCTCCATGCCACGCCTTCCGCGATAGCCGCGACAAGGCGCTCCTCATCAATTGGTTTCTCCAGATAATCGAGACCACCGTAACGCCGGATCGCATCGACCGCATTGGCTGTGGTCGGCCAGGCCGTCATGAATATGATCGCACTCGCCGGGTCGCGTGCTCGCAATGCTTCGGCAAAATCGAAACCGTCCATGCCATCCATCATCACATCGGTCACGACGCAATCAGCCGGGCTGACCTCGCTCACCTTCAGCATCGCTTCCGCCGAAACGAAGGAAAGCGCCCGATAACCTTTGCGGACCAGAAGGCGGGCAACGGCAGCGCCCAGATCGCTATCGTCATCGATAACATGGACGATGGCGGCATTGTATTCACTCATGCTGTGCCTCCATCAAGGGAAGATGAATTGCATGGATCACCGTTGCGTCCGCACGGTCGCGGCGGATCAGTTCTCCGCCATGGGCTTCTATGATGGTTCGGGCGACCAAACTGCCTACGCCCATGCCACGATGGTCATGGCCCGGCCTCGCAGCCATGTTAGAAACGGACAATATAGCGTTCGTCCCCTGCGCGCTCAGTTCGATCTTAATCGGATAACCGGGCGAGGCCGCTACGGCGTTGCGAACGATGTTGAGTAGGGCCTGGGTCAGTTCGATCTCCTGACCCATCACAAGCAGATCGTCGTCGGGCAGGGTCAGGTGAAGCGGACAATGTTTTGCGCGGGCTTCTTCGGCGACGAGCTTGACGGCTTCGCTGGCAAGGACGCCCAATGATAGCAGTGAAGGCTCATCCACAGATCGTCCCCCGAACCGCCGCAGCCGCCGGATCATGGTGGACAGCGTATCGGCCTTCCGCGCAATGAGAGCCGCGCTTTCCGCGATTTCGACATCATGATTGACCGGGTCGGCCCCAATGTCGGCAAGATGCCGACTTTCG
>DATFCE010000170.1:0-8725 GCA_035253365.1 Nitrospiraceae bacterium | reverse complement strand
GGTGGTTGGTGTACGTAATGTTAGTTTTTGCAATGGCTATGTTCAGTATCAAGGCAATGGATGCGTTCGGTTTCGATTTTCTCTGGAGGTTGGTTTGTGTAACTGCTTCTTTCATTTATGCTGTTGTATCTGCATCGGTTTGGAAGATCCGGAAATCGAAATCGGATCAGGGGCTGCCTTTAAGCGGAACGCTCATGAGGAGTATTGCCGGCGCGGCAGTTATTTTTAACGTTGCCATGATCGTGTCGGTAATTGTGATGGAGATGAAAGACCCTCACTATGTGACGCAGACTCTTTTCGCATGGATTGTGATTGGGTTTTTGCTTTCTTACTTGCCTGCGCTGAAGCAAAATCTTCAGATGAAGTAAAGCGGTCAATCGTTTCCGGTGAAGCTGAGGTGTGGGGTCTGAAAAAGTAGTCCTCCAAACGCTTGTGTTTAAAACACGGAAAACTTGAAATACTTCGTCGGATGCTTTTTCACGTCCGCGACTAAGTCCTCGACCTCGGTGAGCAGCTTGTCCACGCGTGTGTAGAGTTCGTCGCGATTCACCAACTTGCCGATCGTGCCGTCGCCGTGCTCCACCTTGTTTAAAAGCAGCTCGCCGCGCGTCGTGAGACTATCCAGCCGACCGTAGAGCGTCGGATCGGCCAGCTTGACGAGCGTGCCGTTCTGATTGTTAAGCCGGCTCGTCAGATCGCTCAAGTCCTTCAAGGCGCGATTGACTCGGGCATACACCTCTTTATCGGTCACCAACTGTCCGATCGTGCCTTCCCCGCGTTCCACTTTTGACAAGAGCGCAATGCTCTTGTCCGAGGCAGCATCAAGCTTTTCCAACACGCGCTGTGAGCGATCGTACAAGCCGGGATCGGTCATCAATTTCCCAGCAGTCCCTTGTCCTTGGTTCAGTCCCGCCAAGAGGCGTTGAATATCCTGAAGCGCGGCGTTGACGTTTCCCATCGTCGCGCTGGCGTCGGAAGCCAGACCGCTGACATCGGGTTCGGCTTTTCCAATCAGCACGCCGCCCTGGGACATCGAGGGCTGTGATGATGTGCCGGGAAGGATATCGAGAAATTTATCTCCTAACAGTCCTAACGGCCGGATGCTGACGGAGGCGTCCGCTCGAATATGAGGGGCGACGTGGGTTGCGACCGAAAAGAGAATCTCCACTCTGGCATCATCTTTAGCGATGCCGATCTCGCGCACATTGCCGACGTCCACGCCGTTCAGCCGGACCGGTCCGCCTACCTTCAAGCCTTGGGTATGATCGACGACGGCCCGAAAACGGGTCTGGCGGGACACGAGCCCCATGCCCTCTTCCAGATTCATGATCATGACGATCAGCATGGCCAACGCAAGCACGACCACGATGCCGATTTTGACCTTGGACCATTTCAGCGATGAGGATGGTGGCATAGCATCCCTCCTGATCAAGGAGTGATCGGTGTTATTCCACCCGCTCGATCGGTTGGGGGAATAGAGTATCATCATCACAACCGAATGCACCGGGATCGAGAAAGGCGCGGACGGCCGCATGGGTACTCCGCTGCAACCCGTCGAGGGTTCCTTCGAAGACCATGTGTCCATGATCGATCATCATGATCCGGTCCGCCACCTGCCCGGCGGTGTTCAAATCATGCGTGACGACGACTTGCGTGACGCCTTTTTCTTTGAGCCGACGAATGAGGCGACTGATCAAGCAGGTGTTGATCGGGTCCAATCCCGCGGTCGGTTCATCGTACAGCAGCACGGTGGCGCCGCTGGCGAGCGCGCGGGCAATCCCGACGCGCTTTTTCATCCCGCCGCTCAGCTCGGCCGGCATTCGGTCGATGATATCGTGTAGTCCCACAAAGCGAAGGCTTTCTTGCACGATTCGGTTGATCTCGTCATCGGATAACTGTTGGTTCTCCCACAGGCGATAGCCGACATTCTCGCGCACCGTCAAAGAATCGAAGAGCGCGGCGCTCTGAAAGACCATGGCCATGCGTTGCCTGATTCGGGACAAGCTCTTGTTGCGAAGATGCGTGATCTCTTGACCGTCGATCCGCACCAATCCGCCGTCGGGACGGTACAGGCCCAAGATTACCCTCAGGATGGTGGTCTTACCGGATCCGCTGCCGCCGAGGATCACCATCGTCTCGCCCGGCTTCACGTGGAACGAGACATTGTTCAAGACTTGACGGTCACCGAGCGTCAGATCCACTCCGTTCAGCACGATCATCGAATCAAACTTCCTTATGGAAACGCCATGAACAGCTTCGTCAGCAAAAAGTCGCTGCCCAGAATTAAAATCGAGGATGAGACCATGGATTGCGTGGTGGAGACGCCGACGCCGACGGTTCCTCCCTTGGTCCGGAATCCGACATAACAGCCCACCATCGCGATGATAAATCCAAAGACAGTCGGTTTGACCAGGCCGACGACAAGGTCCCGCAATCGCAGCGCCTCGAACGCCCACGTCCAATAAAAATAGGAGTCGATGCTGAGATAGAGGCGTGCGACCAGCCAGCCGCCGAACATGGCGATCCCGTCGGTGATAATCGTCAGCACCGGGATCATCAGAACGCAGGCCACCAATCGCGTGGTCACGAGTTTCGGGACCGGGTCGGTACCCTCGGCGAGAAGCGCATCAATTTGCTCGGTTACTTTCATCGACGAAATCTCCGACGCGATGCCGGTTCCGACCCGGCCGGCGATCATGAGCGCGGCCAGCACAGGGCCCAACTCGCGTACGACCGAGGTGCTGATCAGGCGAGACACGTAAATGGTCGCGCCGTACGGCTCTAATTGTATGGCACCCTGAAGCGCCAATACCATCCCGGTGAACATGCCAGTCAGGACGACAATGAACAGCGAGCCGACGCCGACGCGATCAATCTGCACGAGCATGTCGCGAAAGTGACGTTGGAATCGCGCCAGTCCGGCGATGGCCTGAGCGGAGAGCAGGGTGAATTCCTGCACGGCGAGAAAATAGCTGATGAGTTTGTCTTTGACGTGGACCGGCCTGCTGATCACGTCTGCTCCTCCGGCAATTTCTGGGTCCATTATAAGTGACTCGGAGAACGCGGACAACGAACGAAGTCAGGGTTTTTCCCGGTAGACTCGTGGGACACGCGGGCCGATCCCGCACAGCACTTCATAGGGGATCGTGTTTTGCCAGGCGGCAAGGTCGGCGGCCGAGATGCATTCCTCGCCTTGCCGTCCGATCAGCACGGCCTCGTCGCCCGGTGATACGTCGGGAATATCGGTGACATCCACCAGGGTCATGTCCATGCAGACGCGACCCACAACAGGCGCGCGGCGACCTTTGATCAGGACCGCGCCGCGGTCGGAGAGCGAACGGCTGTATCCATCCGCGTAGCCGATCGGCAGCACAGCCAGACGCGACGGCCGTCTGGTCCTATACACGCCGTTGTAGCCGACGCATTGGCCCGCAGGGAAGCCGCGCACGTGAGCAATTTTGGTGATCAGGCTCAGCACGGGTCTCAGTTCAGCTGTTGGGCGAGTCGGCGAGGCCGTGTGATAGCCGTACAGCATGATGCCGGGCCTGACGACCGTGAAGTGCGCCGAGGGATGAAACAGGATGGCGGCGCTGTTGGCGGCATGAATCAATGGAATGCGGCGCCCGTCCGCTTGAAGATGCTGCACCACGCTTTGAAAGCGTTGGATCTGGATGTGGGTATACTCGGGATCGTTGTTGTCGGCATCCGCCAAATGCGTCATGAGCCCTTCGACAAAGAGGGCTCGCGTAAAAAGCGGTGAGTCGAGCAGGGTCAGCGCTTGATCGGGCGCCAATCCTAATCGGCCCATACCGGTGTCTATTTTCACATGCACGGCATAGGGTCGGACTTCATCAGAGAGGCGTTCGGCAAGTTGGGCGGCGGCGTCGAAGTGGTAAATGATCGGGGTCAGTCGGTGTCGCACGATCTCGGCGCCGTGCTCCGGAAGCCATGGTCCCATCAGCAAGATGGGAGCATGCACGCCGGCCTCGCGCAACGCAATACCTTCCTGCAGCGTCGCCACGCCGAATCGGGTAACGCCCTGCTTCTGGAGCCCGCCGGCAATCGCGATCGCGCCGTGTCCGTATGCGTCGGCCTTGATCACGGCGAGCACCTGGCAGTCTGGGGCAATGCATCGGCGAACGTGATCGAGATTATGAGCGAGCGCGGACAGATCGATAAGGGCCAGGGTAGGTGAGAGAGTTGGTGATGGAAAATGGCTCGAAGTCGGAATCAGGATTGGTGTGGAGGAGCGTCAGACTTCCAGAATCTCCTCCTCCTTCTTCTTGAGAATCTGATCCACCTTCTGCACGTACTGATCGGTAAGCTTTTGAATTTCAGTCTCGGATTTTCGCAATTCGTCTTCGGTCAGCTTGGAATCCTTTTGAAGATGCTTCAGCTCCTCATTGCCCTCACGGCGGATATTGCGAACGTGGACTTTCGTCTCTTCTCCGTGCTTCTTGCATACTTTGATCAGGTCCTTGCGTCGCTCTTCGCTGAGCGGGGGAATCGGGATGCGAATGACTTTCCCGTCGTTCGACGGCGTGAGCCCAAGCCCGGAGGCCAACAGGACCTTTTCGATTTCCTTGATCAACGGCGGTTCCCAAGGCTGCACGGTGATCAAACGGCTTTCGGGAACGCCGATATTCGCCACCTGCTTCAGGGGCGTGGGGGTTCCATAATAATCGACCTTGATGTTGTCGAGCAGGGCCGTCGAGGCGCGTCCCGTGCGCAGGCCGCTGAGTTCCCGTTTGAGATGTTCCACGGCAGCTTCCATGCGTTCGATGACTTTTTGTTTCGTGGCGCTCATAACGTTGTTGTTATTGGGCGGCGGCCGTGACCAGGGTGCCGATTTTTTCTCCCAGGACGAGCCGTTGAAGATTGCCCGCCTCTTTTAGATTAAAGACGATCAGCGGCAGATGGTTATCCATGCAGAGCGTGACCGCCGTCGAATCCATAACTTTCAGGTGTTGGTTGAGAATCGCAAGGAACGGCATCTCGGAGTACATTTTGGCCGAGGGGTGCGTGACCGGGTCGGCTTCATAAATGCCGTTCACCTTCGTTCCTTTCAGAATAACGTCGGCGCCGATTTCCATCGCCCGAAGCACCGCGGCGGTATCGGTGGAAAAATACGGGTTGCCGGTGCCGGCGGCGAAAATGACCACGCGTTTCTTCTCGAGATGGCGAATGGCCCGACGGCGAATATACCCTTCGGCAAGCTGCCGCATCTCGATCGCGGATTGCACGCGCGTCGTGATGCTTTTCCGTTCAAGCGCATTTTGAAGCGCTAAGGCATTGAGCATAGTCGCCAGCATGCCCATATAATCCGCCGAGGCGCGCTCCATGCCGTCGGCGCTGGCGGCGATGCCACGAAAAATATTCCCGCCCCCGATGACGACTGCAATTTCCACCTCGAGCGCCACGACGGACTGAATCTCGTTTGCGACGCCGTCCAGGACTTTGGGGTGAATCCCATATCCTTGATCACCGGCCAACAGTTCTCCGCTGATCTTGAGAAGGATGCGCCGGTAGTTGGCTGCGTTTTTCACCAGCTCTTTCCCTATCATCCGGTCATTTCATTCTTGACCCAACTGATAGCGCGTGAACCGCCGGACACCGATATTCTCACCGATCTTGGCGATTTTCTGCGCGATGAGGTCCTTGATCGTGACGGTCGGATCCTTGATGAACGCTTGCTCCAGCAAACAACTTTCTTGGTAAAACTTCTCGACCTTGCCTTGAACGATCTTGGGCCATGCCGGTTCCGGTTTGCCCATTTCCTTAGCCTGAGCCAAATAAATGGCTTTTTCCTTTTCCAGAAGCTCCGCCGGCACGTCTTCTCGCCTCACGAACGAGGGACTCGACGCGGCGATTTGCAACGCCAGATCTTTGACAAAGGCTTGAAACTCTTCGTTGCGGGCGACGAAATCCGTTTCGCAGTTCACTTCTACCAGCACGCCGATTCGACTGCCTGGATGGATGTAGGCGGCGATAGTCCCTTCATTGGTCTCACGACCGGCCTTTTTTTGAGCTGCCGCCAACCCCTTCTGCCGGAGCAGTTCGATTGCTTTCTCGATGTCATTACCGGTTTCAGACAGGGCATTCTGGCAATCCAAAATCCCGGCTCCTGTCTTTTCGCGAAGTTCTTTGACCAACAGACTGTTACCTGCCATTCTTCCCGCGCTCCTCTTTTGACCTTAGCCGGCCGTTGTGATTGCGTGTCAGGATGGAGTTGGGACGCTCTCCGCGCCGACGACAGCCGGCTGTGACGACCGAACACCAACCCGCATATCGGCGACGGGCAGCGCTTCCACCTTTTCGATTTCTTCTTGTTGAGCGCGAAGATGGGCTCCTTCAATGCACGCGTCGGCGACACGGGACGCGATCAGCTTAATCGACCGGATCGCATCATCGTTGCCGGGAATCGGATAATCAATTCCGTCGGGGTCGCAATTGGTGTCGACAATGGCCACGACCGGAATACTGAGCCGATTGGCTTCCTGCACGGCTATCCGTTCGATACGCGTGTCCAGCACAAAGACGCAGCCGGGCAAACGGTTCATGTTCTTAATTCCGCTGAGCGTCTTCTCCAACTTCACCCGCTCTTTTTCCATCTGAAGAACTTCTTTTTTCGTCAGACGCTGATGTGTGCCGTCGGTCAACGCGGCTTCGAATTTTTTGAGCTTATCAATGCTCTTCCGAATGGTTTGAAAATTCGTCAACATCCCTCCCAACCACCGCTGATTGACGAAGAACATCCCTGAACGCTTGGCTTCTTCTTCGAGAATGTCTACGGCTTGCCGTTTGGTGCCGACGAACAAAACCGGTTCCCCTGCGGCGACAGTATCGCGGATGAAATGAGCGGCGGCTTGAAATCGTTGAACGGTTTGTTGAAGATCGATGATGTAAATTCCGTTGCGCTCACCGAAGATGTATCGCTTCATCTTTGGATTCCAGCGGTTGGTCTGGTGTCCGAAGTGCACGCCCGCCTCGAGGAGTTCCTTGATCGTGATCATGTCTTCACCCCCTTCCTTGCTTGCGGAGCACCGGAACGAATGCCGGCGAGAGGTCTGTCTCCCCTTAATCCCAAGCCAAGTGGCGTGCTCACACGCCAATGTGAATTTTGATAAATAGACCTGTGGGCAACAGGCAGTCGATCGATGTGCCGGTTGAGTCGAAGGTCCGTAAGCGTTGGGAAATTAACACAGTCCCTCATCCTTTGCAAGGGAGGAGTGGTTCGACATGGCGTCGAACCGGAAACGACGTTGTTTCCCACGGTCTATGGGGTAAGGAGAAGAGACCGGCTTGACGACATCGGCTGAAGTTTGGGAGAAGATGACCGGCGCCGCTCGATTTCGGCCAAACCTTCTTGGGCTTGCCTGACATAATAGCTCTCATTGGAATTTGGAGCATGACGAAGGACGGAGTCGTAGAGTTGGAGAGCGAGGTCATTCCAACCAATCGCCGTCGCCGCTTGGCCGGCATGAAGACTACACGATGCCGCCATGGATTTCGGATCGACCGCGAGGCGGCTGGGAAGGGTTGAGACAAACGGTTTGACGGGCTTGAGGAGCCGAGGCAGTTCCGGTTGTTCCGGCTGCGCCGCCTGGTTCAGCTTCAACGCATCCATAACAATCGCTTCGGTGTCCTCACTCGTTCGGCAATGCGTGTACGTCTGCCACAGATCCATGAACGCCGATTGACTCATCACCGTGGTGTCGCGATGGACCTTCGGTTCTTGGCAAGCGCCCATGATCCACATGAGGCCGATCAACCAGAGAAGAGACCTCGTCCAACAGGGGAAGGGGCTTCGGCGTTTCGAGATGTCAACGGGCATCGTTTTTTAGTTGTACCGACTGTCGCAGATGTTAATCAAGTCAAAATCCAGTTGTGTCGGACAAAGATGACACCGACGATTCAAGGAGTAATGAGCCGTGAATTCTTCCGACGCTTGTGAAAACCGGTTCAAATCGTTTTAATAGGCCAAGCAAGGTCCGTCTATGAGCATGGTGCATCGCTGAGCCAGAAGAGGAGAAGTTATGGAGAATGAGGAGAAGGCTCGTATCATTAAACCTTGGATCAATCCCGAGGAACGGGTGACGGTCGATTTCGAGAATGAAAGGGATTTAAACGCGGAGGTGACAGGTTGCTCGGCGGAATTAGTCGATCTGGATCTTGAAACCGCGTTTCCTCACCTGCGTCAACCCGTCAGCGTGCCGCTGGGGGACGTGGAGGTGGCGGAAGATCGGAGCAAATACACCCGAGATCCCGACCAACCCATCGAACACAGCCGCCTGAGGCTGATCATCAAAGGCAAACGGCCGGAAGTGGTTTAGGAGGATGCTGTGAAAATCGTTTGAGCAAGGTATGAGTTACTGGGATAAGTAGAAATGAAACGCAGATTTTTTATTATGCTGGTCACTTTTATCTCATCTATCTCCATCGAAACCTATATGCAAATCGATACAACAACTGCTTTGGCTGGGAGTTTCGTTGAACCGACGATGCGGCTCGAGAAGCTGCGTACGCTGGGAAATAAACTTGCTCAGGCGGTTCTAAGCAGGGACATAGAAGTGATCCTGCATCATGATAGGCCAGATTTGGTGAATGACGATTTATCTGTTTGAAAGTTCTTGCATGAATCCAGAAGGACGATCGGTGTATGAAATTCTGAGACGGGCAAAGAAACCGGCCATTGAAGTCAAGCACCTCGGAAAGGGAGACAGTG
>DATFCE010000169.1:0-19174 GCA_035253365.1 Nitrospiraceae bacterium | reverse complement strand
GTTTGGTGAGGTTGCCAATAGCCGAGTCTGGGAGGGGACCCGGGTGGCGATACTTCAGTAATTGCACCTCCGTTCGCGGTGAGACGTTGGCGAGGACGAGCGTGATGTGTTCGGCCTCGATGCCGTCCACCCCCATGTAGGTCGAGAACTGTGGGCCCGCGATCACGACGGACTTGTCTTCCTTGAACCCCAGCAGGCCGAAAAACTGCTTGGCCGCCTCGACATCTCTTACCACAATGGTGACGTGGTCGAAGTGTTTGATCATGGCCCCTGCTCCTGTCATCGGATGCACTCAGCCTGTCATCCCTCACTCAAACGGTCATCCAAGCACTGCGGAGCCACTCGCGCTGGTGTAGTTGTGCGCACCATTGCTATCCAACCTAGCGAGAAGCGACTGCGAAGTCGTGCGTCGCGATCACGGAGTCGATGTAGCCCGGGGACTGGACGACACGAATCTCGCTCGCCATGTCCGCGGGCAGGTCGTGTCCTTGCGTGATCGCTACTGCTGAATCAACTCTGAACGGCCACGCAGACCCAGACCAGCGGCCACGGCGCGGCCGCCGACGTATCCGGTCGCCCACGCCCATTGGAAATTGAACCCTCCGATACGGCCGTCGCAGTCCAGCATCTCACCGATCAGATAAAGGCCCGGTACTTTGCGGGATTGCATGGTCCGGAAATCAATTTCATCCAACGGCACGCCGCCGGCCGTGACTTCGGCATAATTCCACCCTCGATCGCGTTCGACTGGAAGCGGGAAGTCGGTGACGGCATGCACCAATTTGCGGCGGGACTCATGCCGTAACTGGCCTGCCGGCGTGGCCGGATCGATTCGGCACCAACGGCAGAGCGCACCCGCCAGCCGATCAGGAATCGCCAGAGCCAAGAGATGGCTCGTGCTCAGCCGAGGCCGATCATGGGCCTGCGCAAGAAACCACCGATCCACCTGATTAAAATCCATCCCCGGCCAGAAATGACACCGTAGCTCGGCCAAGCCGCCAGCCGCGCGGCCTATGGTCCAAAAACGGCTGCTGTCCATTACGACCGGCCCGCTCACGCCGAAGTGGGTCCAGAGCATGCTGCCGGTCCTGCGATCCACCGGCTTACCGTCGATCAGGGTCGTTAATTGAACGTCTTGCGAAAGTCCTGATAATTCGGCATGAAACATTATTGCGCGCAGTACCAGCGGAACGAGAGCGGGATGCGTGCTGGTCACCGTGTGGCCCAGGCGGCGAACGAGCTGCCATCCGATGCCGTCGCTCCCCGTGCGTGGCAATGATTGCCCGCCGGTCGCCATGACGACACGGCGCGCGCGCATCTCGCCGCGCGCATGGTGAATGATAAAGTGTTGCGCTGAATCAGGGGCCTTGCAAACGGTTGATGAGCCCACGATGTTGGTCACCCGATGCTCGGTAAGGATCTCAACCCCCAGCTCCCGGCAGTGGGACGTCAGTGCAGTCAGGACCGTGCGGGCTTGATTGGTAGTCGGAAACAGCTTGCCGCTCTCTTCGCATTTGAGCTCCACACCCAGCGAGGCAAACCAGCGGCAGGTTGCCTGTTCGTCGAAGGCGGCCAGAATATTGCGGACGACACGCGATAAGCCGTTGAAATCCTGATGAGAGACGCACTGGTTCGTAACATTACACCGCCCTCCGCCCGAAATCAAAATCTTCGCCCCGACGCTCTTCGCTCCATCAAGGATAACGATACGCGGCTGCGGCACGCGAAAGCGCTCTCGACCAGAATCTGTCCTACAAAATTCGGCGGCAAAAATGCCCGCTGCTAAGCCGGCGGCCCCCGCTCCGACGATCGCCACGTCCACTTGGTGATTATCCACTTGCGTGTATACTTTCCCTGTATGCCGAAACCTGCCAGTGTGCAGAATCACGTTGACGCGCCATCCTACAATGCGCTGTTCGGTTGAGCAACGCTATAAGCCCTGCGCATATGGCCTTATTTTCAGTAGGTTAGGAGTGCGTATCTCCACTGAAGTAGTTTGCACAAATAGTCAAAAAAACAGGAAATGTGTAAGCTTCACGGAAGGGGATTGTAGGATGGTAGCGGACGCAGGTTGGAGGAGTTCTCAACAACAGGAGGGTTGATCGATGAACCGCCACAACGATACTGAGACGCTCACATTGCTCCGTGAGATCCGCGACCTCGTTCAAATCTTAGTCCTGCGCGAGATCCCGCTCCCCACGCCTTGCCCGAGTGAAGAAGACCGACCGGCGAGAAAGCTGTTTACGTGGGCCTCGCTGCATGGGAATTCCACGAAACATCCTCGGTAAGCTTGCCACGTGTCGGCCGGGAATCGGATCGAACAGAGAATGAGGATACCATGGCTTCGGAGTCCGGTGGGATGGATTTTGTTACACTCACGGGCCTGATTTCCTACGCAGAGACCTTCGCGCAGCGCGCGCGCCAGTATCCTTCCGATGATGTGATCTTTCCTCCGCCACCCCCTCCATCGCATGATCGTGCCGGTCTCGCCCTCAGGGCGATGCCGGAAATTTCGGCCTTCGCTGAGCGCGCGGGACAGGGCTTTCCCGATGCTGCGGCTTACCGCGTGGCCCGGCGCGCCGTCATCGATCAGAAGTGCGGCGGAGATGAGGTGGTTTTCTTTGCCGCCTGGAACAAGCTCGTTGCGGAAGGGCGCCTGACTTCGCTGCTCTTGGCGCCCATCGGCACCATACAGAAGCCCGCCCGGCGTCGCCCCGTGGCGATCGTGCCGCGCGCGCATCTGACCCCGCAGTTGGCTGAAGGCCGGATCGTACTCGACCTCGGCGACGAGCGCTTCTGGCTGCTGCCGCGCGATCTCTCCGACCGCACGTTGCTCTTTACCATGCGGCATGGCGTCTCGCGCGTGGAAAGCAAGACGCGTCGGGTGGGGTGCCGATTGGCGAACGTACTCGACCCCGAGCGCGGCATCTCGAAGGCTGATGCCGTCGGCGCCGCGCTGGCCCGCATGCTTGGTATGGTCCACCAGCAGCTCGATTTCCTGCACGTCTCGAATTATCTCGACCCTCGGACGTTTCTGCACTTCATCAGCCGGAGCCCGAATACCAAACAACTCTCTCAGCGCGTGCGCGCGGCGCTGATCCCGAATGCCGCGGTTAATGTGGGGCCATCATGTGAATCGGCACTGGAATCCTCCGATTTTGGCTGGGTCACCGGGGTTGAAAAAACCGTGGAGGCAGAGGAAGCATCCAGGGCCTTTGGCGTCGACGTCAAACTCGCCAAACGCCTCCTGAAGCATCCGCTCTATTGCTATCCGGGCGGCAACTCATTTTTTGATCTCTACGTCGATGTGATCGACGGTCTTCATCATCTCGGGCAATCGCATCAAGGGAAGGTCGGCTGCCTCTACACGCACAGCTCGACGATGCGCGCGCTGATGATTTATCTGGACCCCCGGCCGTTTCATGAAGCCTTCACCGAGTTCAGCGACTACAAAGAAGGTCAGGACAATGTCGTGCTGTTGACCTATGAGCAGGGGCAATTGTCGGGCTATTCCACGGCGGTCGGTTTGTCGGAACGTGAACGCGCGACACGCGAAGTGTGGACGTCGCTGGAACGCGAACGCAAAGACCGGGTCACGCTGAAACCGCGCCAGCTCAAGCGCATCATCGCGCTGGTCTCCGGCGGCGATTTCGCGGGCGCCGGCGCGGCTCTGAAAGAACTCTTTGTGAGCGCCACTCGGGCGGGGCTTGCCGTTCACTTTGTGCGGCACGGCTTCCTTGGTCTAGCCAATAATTGGATCGAAACGGTCGCCGAGCAGCACACACGAGGCTTGGTCGGTCAAGCCAGCAGTCCGATCGGCAGCAGCCGCTTTGAAGATTTTAAGGACGAGCGGATTCAGCACGCGGCGATCAAAAATCTCCAGCCGTATTTACAGGATGGCGCGCTGGTCGTGCTGGGCGGGGATGGCAGTCTGCGGGGCGCGCGGGCGATCTACGAGAATTTTGGCGTGCAGGTCGTCGGTATTCCCGGCACGATCGACGACAATATCGCCGGCACGACCGCGTTGGGGTTTCATTCTGCCGTGGCGCTGGCGAATCAATCCATCGAATCGCTCAAAGCCACGAGCGGTGCGATGGGGAGCGTCTTTTTCGTCGAAGTCATGGGCGCCGGATCGGGACACCTCGCGCTGGCCTGCGCCTATCAAGCGCGGACTGAAGGCATCCTCGTCAACGAGCATCCCGACCCCAATGCCTACATCGATGAGATCATCCTCGGCACGCTCAAACGAACATTGGGCGTCCCCAACAAGAGCCACCTGTTTGTGGTGGCGGAGCGCACGCCACATCGGCATCACCGGGACGGAGGCGTTCATGGACTGGTGGATTATATCGCCCGCACGATCGCGACCTGGCCGCAATTTCAAGCCGGGCCGGGCCACTACCCGCTGACGATCGCGACTAAGGCGACCATTCTGGGCCACACGCTGAGAGGGGCCCGCCCGACACCGGAGGATAAGGCAATCGCGCAGGATTTGGCGTATGAAGCCGTGCGGCGCCTGATCGAGCAGCCGGAGCAGATCGTGGGATGCATGCTGGCGTATCGCGAGCAGCGCGTGATCGAAACGATTCCGCTTCACGCCGTGGCGCCGAAACCGTTCGATTGGAATGTGTTCGCCCGCATGCACGGCAGCGAGCCGTTGTAGGGTTCCCTCTCGCGACGTTCAACCCGCGACGACCCGCCCGATAAACGACCCCAGCCGACGAAGGACCGGCTCGGGAATTTCGTGCCCGCCTCGAAACGGTATCCATTCCACCGCCAGGCCCGCTTGAGCGAGGAGCTCATGCAATTGTCCGGCAAGAAAGAACGGCAGAATCGGATCGGCATTGCCGTGACTCTGCAAGACACGCAAGCCGCGCCGTTTCGGCATGAGCGGAATCCATTCTTGTTTCGCCACCAGCGTTCCGGATAGCACAACAAGCCCGGCGAAGGGCCGATCCGTGCGCAAGGCCACATCCAAAGCCAGCATGGCACCTTGGGAGAATCCGCCCAGCACCATTTTCTTGGGGTCGGCGCTGAGCCGCCGTTCCACTTCAGTGAGGAAGGCCATCACGCTCGCCCGTGCTTCGGCCGATCCTTTGGGAACGTCGCGGGAAAGGTCGCGCGGCCGCCCCGCGGCCTGATCGCGCTGAAGGCCTTCCATATCGATCATCCACCAGGCGCGGGACTCGCCATAACCCATCCGGAGGGAGAGCGATCCTTCGGGGAAGACGAATCGAGTGCCGCGCGGCGCATCCATCATAGGTCCGAGCGCGACCAGGTCATCGCCCGGCGCGCCGAACCCGTGCAGGAGCACGACAATCGGGCCGCTCCCTCCACCCTTTCCGTCTGTTCCGCCGGTGATACGAGTCTGAAGACCGGCTATGCGTTCCTGCCGCATCGGGAGACCCTTCTCAGTCCCGCGAGTGAACCGGTGGCGACTTGCCCATTATCACATAGCGATCAAGCTCACGCCGCGGACAGACAAGATTTCATGAACGTCTTGCGCTCATCGCCCTTCAGGCTCTTGTCGGTCGCCTCTTTATTGCACAACTTCATTTTGTTTTGCTGTGTGGTCCCCTCGCTTGCGGGCGCTTTTGTGGACAGGCAGGATTTCATAAATGCCTTGCGCTCATCGCCCTTCAGCGCTTTGGTGCTCGCCTCTTCATTGCACATTTTCATCTTGTTTTGCTGGGCGGTGGCGGCCTCGGCAGCGGTAAAGGAAAAAGCGAAGAGCGACAGCGTTAGGACGGCAAGACATGTTTTCATGGGCTCTCCTTTCGAGAGTAGAGGGTAATTGCCGAGTGAGTGGAGCAGCGCTCCCCACGCTTGTACCACGGTGCAAGTACCTATTCAACTATGTCGCTATACTGGTTTATGAGAAGGCCGGCTCAGTTGGATGGTAGGATGTGACAAAGATACAGTGCCGACCCCGACCTTGCTCAGGCGGGATCCGTCGAGCTCAGGCAGGCGTCACACCAGGCCGTGAGCGCCGTCTTGCCGATGCCGCAGTGGCCCAAATATTCCGCGTCCAGCACAATGGGCGAGTCCCCGGCGCCGGCCGCCTGTGTTTCCTCATCGATCGCATTGGCGACATGAATGGCGGTCAGCGCGCTGAAGGCGTGCCCCATGGAACGAACCGGTTCGTGATGAAACGCCACCGCTTCGACGATGGCATCGCTCAATCCCCAGATGCCGAGCAGATACGCGCCGACCTCGGCATGGCTCGCGCCGAACACATTGCGCTCAGCCTGCCACTCCGGGATACCCTGGCTCTGCACCATCGCCACCGATTCGGTGTACTGATCAGGAAGATTGTTGGCCAGCACCAGAAGTCCGACATCGTGCAACAGCCCCGCCGTGAAGGCATCTTCCATTAATCGTTGTTCGACCTTGGCTTCTTTGGCGATGGCCCGCGCATGGCGGCTGGTGACCATACCGTGTTGCCAGAGAACATCCAGAGAGAAAAACGACTGCCGCGCGCCTTCGAATTGCGAGAAAACCTTCATCGACAGCACCAGAGACTTGATCGTATCCAGCCCAAGAAGGCCCACCGCTTGCGCGGCGCTGGAAATGCGCGTGCGAAGACCATAAAACGGCGAGTTCACGACCTGCAGAATCTTGGTCACCATGCCCATATCCTGGGAGATGATCTTTGCCGCGTTGGCAATGGACGCGTTCTCCGACTGCAGTTCGGCCATCAAGCTGCGGTAGAGGGTGGGGAGGCTCGGTAACGTCTCCATCCCGGCTACCAACTTGCGGAGCGCCTCGTCCTCCAGGAGATCATGCACGGCCCCCGCGCGGGTCACCAGATCTCTAAAGACGTTGGAATCGCAGGCCTTGGGCAACCATTGATGGGCCGAGCCGACCGTCTGTAAAGTCGTGTCCCGATCTTGGTCTGAAAGAATCATTCTCAGAACGTGCGGATGTTGAGTCCGCACCTCGGTCAACAACTGCGCGCCGGTCATATCGGGCATCCGCATGTCGGCAATGACGACCCCGAACGGCTCTTGCGCCAATTTGTCCAGGGCCGCCTGCCCGCTCTGGACGAACGTCATCTCCCATTCCTGCCGGAGCGGAGCCAGCATCAGTTTCAATTTCTCAAGAACGTCCGGCTCGGCATCAACGAACAGTATCTTTTTCATGATCCTCACTCATGCTGACAGTACAATTAATCATCATCTTGATGAGGAGACAGTGGAGTGGAAAGCCATCGCGATGTTACGTGGCGTACAAGGAGATATCGGCAGAATTAGCTTGAGACTTTACAGAGGTGCATCTGCATCACGGCAGGATGGTGCTCATGGAAGAGCGGCGATGTCGGCAAGGGGACGGCGCTGTTCGATGGAACGCAGCCGGATTTTAAAGACAACGCGGCGACTCTTTTCTCGGTTCGGCACCTGGCCGTCTTCATAAATCAGATCTTGCTTGCCCCGGCCGCTGGCGGAGGTCACCTGCTGGAAGCACTGAGAGGCCGACGGCTGAGCCGTCTGGATGATCTCCAGCGCTTTGACCATCACGCTGAAGGATCGGTCTTGGCTCAACTTCAAATTCAACGTATCGCTGCCGAAGTCGTCCGTATGGCCTTCGATCACCACGGAGTCGATGCTCTCGCGCAACGGCCCGCAGACGACGGACGCGTAGAAGGGCATGGTCTCCTCGAGAAAGGCGCTCGCCGTCGCCGGAAGCGCGCTCTTGCCGAACTCGAAATTGACCATATTATCGGGCACAACCATGAGGATGGCGAGGGGATCGCGAGGGTCCGTGTCGAGCGACAAGCCGAATCGACTGAAACGATCATGAAGAACGGCCTTGATGTTCGCCTTCTGATCCTGCGCATGGGATTCGGCCTTGGCTGAACGCGTGATATAGACGGTCAACAACAGGATAAAGACTACGGCGAGAGACGTCATCAGGTCCGTGACGCCGATCGTCGTGGCATGGAGCGCGGGCTTCCCGTATCGTCTCGAATATCCAATCATGGGGTGCCGTGTACTCTTCGGTTCAGCGCCATGCGGGTCCCTTTACCCGGCCGCCTGAGCCGGAGCGATGTCCAACTCACGACGCCCTCGCTCGATTGAAGGTGCCCCTTTTTGTGCGTGAGGCCCTTGGCCATAGAGCACCCTCATCCCAAGCGGTAATGTCGCGTCGGGCATGCGACGGTCCATCACCTCAGTCAGACGGGTCAACACCTGCTCGATCTTCGCATCATGCACGGGCGCAGCCTTCAGATCTTTCAACGTCTGGGTGAGATCACGTATCGCTCCCTTCAAATCTTTGAGGGACGGCTCAAAGCTGCCTTGAATCGCCCGGCGGACTTCTGTCGCCACCAGCGCGCGCGCATCGCCGTCTTGCCCCTCCTTCAGTCGGATGAAAGATTGAAGCGTGGAGGTCAGGGCCGCAACGGGCTCACCGAGGCTGCTGGCCATCGTGGCCTTCAAATGCTCAATCGCGCCTGTCGGGGATTGCGCGCGAGTGTCGGCGCGCGCATGCTGCTGAGCCGCTAAATTTTCAAGGATTTGCTCCATCGTTTTTCTAGGAAATAACTCATTGAGACGGTCGAGAAATTCCTGATGCACGGCCGTCAAGCGGAAGAGCAGCGGTTTTTCGATCAGTGAAAACGCATTGGCGCACACGAGACCGACAATGGAGGAAAGGAATTTTCCCGCTAATCCGTTAATCAAGCCTTGGATGCCCTCAATATTATGACCGTCGGCGTGGAGTTTGCCGAGTCCGATGAACAAGGCCAAAAAAGTCAGCAGCAGTCCAATGCCGGTGATCAGCGAAGGAAACTGGCTGTACGACGCCAGATGCACCCGGTTATGAAACAACGCATCAGGCGTGAAGAAGTCTTCCGCCTGTCGCGTGCTGTAAATCTTAGGCTCCCTGAACCACGCGTCATGCTCCACGAGGAGGGTTTTGCGGAATTGCGTCCATGCGTGGCCAAAAAAACTCTCCTGCTGCATCGCGGCATCCAGGGCTTGAAGATCGTCGCAATCGCGATGTTCGTCGGCCGGCGGCGTCTGGCGACGCTGAGCCTTGGTGCTCATCAGCGCCTTGGCGGAAAATCGTTCCGAGTGCAAATGTTGCCGGCGCTGCGCCAACTCCGCCAGGGTCGGACGCAGGCGGGTAAACGGGCGCCGGCTTGCGGAGACCTCTCGCCACAGCGTGATGACGTGCCACAGAAAAAACAGGCCGATGCCGCCGGACCCAATCCAACTCAGCATGGGACTTTGGATGCCGCAGCAGAAGGAGACATCTCGGCTTAACACCTCCCAGATCGTCGTCAGTCCAACTTGTGCCATGACGGTCCCCTCATAGTGAGCGTTCGCTTGCGACGCTCTTGTCAATTCATGTGCCACCAGCCGGGCTGTGAAAGTCTCGTGAGATCAGCGGTTTGCTACGGTGACTCGATCGGGGCGGGCTGCGACCGGCAACGATTGCCGAGGGCGAGAGGACCAAGTAGGCAAATCGCTGCCGTCGGAGCGACGTGGCTATCAAGACGGAGACGAGTCGAGAAGATCACCAGTGGGGAGGCACAGCAGTTCAATCGGAGTCGATTCGGCATGCGCGCGTCGGTCTTTCAATGACTCCGGCAAGCGGTGAGCGACCGGTTGTTTGATAAGACGATCACTGATCACGACCACACTAAGAAAGAGCAGAGGAGAGAGAAACAATCCATACATCAAAAGCCACATGCCGGGGTCTCCTATGATGTGATCGTCCACGTACCAGATTTATTATTCATATTCAATTGCTTGATATCGTGATCTGCCATACCAGAAATACGAGAAGCAGGAACAGGACGAACATCAACGGCATGGGCTACCCTCCTCGCCGGCTTCGAAGACGATCGGCAATAGATGCCAGGTGGTGTGGCATCCGCCCGAGTACAATGGCAACATTTGTTCGCATCGAAAATCCGAGCCGTTCCAGCATGGCCGTTAGGATCCATCCGGTGATTGTGTATTGGATACGGAGCCAGGGAGGTCGGCAGCCGAAAGGGCGATGCCCTAGCGAGATCCCTTGCAACGGGTCAAGTATAGCCGACGATTGTGAGGCGTAAAGAGAGGACGTTAGAAGATGAGCATGAAGCCTTGACGGCCATCAACGTTTACCGCGCCGGAAGACCTTCGCCACCTCTGCGTGCGCCAGTACCACGTCCGGGTCCCGTTGCAAGGCGTCGTAGTAGTGCTTCTCGAATCCGTTCCCTTCCTCCGAGGGGGTGAGTAGCCGTTGCACCCGTCCTAGGAGGTCATTGACATCGCCAACCGTCAATGGGTCGTCTGCGTCCAGCGCCTCATCGATCTGAACAACCAACTCGGAGAGGGGATGGAGCCAGGCAAACCACGGATCGGTGATGACCAATTGTAGGAATTCCCCGCTCGAGGCGACACGTCCACGGAACCGCTCGAACGCGACGCGCTCGCTCTCAAGCAGCGTCTTGTGGAGATTGAGAAGACCTTGACGCAGGTCACGCACGCATTGTAGATCCGGATCGTTCATGCTTCCATTGCTCGCGGGAATTCTTTCAGATACCATTCCGCCGCGAGGCTTAAAAAATGACCTGGCCGAGTGTAGTCCATTACCCCTTCCCGCACCAGTGGTGGTCGGCTGACACCAAACGGTGGAGAACGACCGGCATCGCTGAATGAGAATCTTGACCATCCATGAGCGCAAGCCGGCGCCTCGATCGAACCCATACCTTCCTGAATCCCTAGCCCATTTGTATGGCGGCGATCTGATCTTTTCCAGCGCTCCGCACGGAAGGCCGGTGATCGTGGGAAATTTTGTTCAGACGCTGGACGGCATCATTTCGTTGAAAATACCTGGCCAGTCAGGCGGCGGAGAGATCAGCGGGTTCAATGAGGAGGACCGGTTCATCATGGCTCTCTTACGAGCCGGGGCGGACGCCGTCATGGTGGCCTCCGGGACATTGCACGAAGATTCGGGGCACGTCCGAATTCCCGGATTTATCTATCCGAGCCTGGAGCCACAATGGGTCGATTTTCGCGCGCATCTGGGCAAGCGGACCCAAAATCCCCTCAATGTCATCGTGAGCGGGTCGGGCAACCTCAATCTTGCCGAGAAGACATTTTCCACGGAGAATCTCCAGACCGTGGTCCTCACGACTCGGCAAGGCGAGACGCGGCTGCAAAGAATCTATGGGCAGCAACTGTCCCACCTCACCGACGTTCGGGTGCTTCCTGGAGATGACGAACTCGAGCCGGCGGATATCGCTGCGGCGCTGTATGTCGACTATGGCGTCCGGATCTTGCTTCATGAAGGCGGCGCGCAATTCTTCAGTGCCTTTCTGCGCAGGCGTTTGATCGATGACTTGTTCTTGACCATTGCGCCGCAGATCGTCGGCAGCGGAACAATGAGAGAGCGACCGAATTTCGCCGATCGCGCCAGCTTTGGAATTCAAGATGCGTTATGGAGCCGACTGCTGACAGTAAAGGTGGCGGAAGGCGGCAGTCATGTATATCTTCACTATCGATTTGGAACTTCAGGTTAGGGCTTTAACACCATGGCGACCGTCAGTTCATCGAGCGAGCTTAACACCACGGAGGCGGCCGCGAGCGCATCCTCGTCGGGAGGATAGCGGGTATTCGGAATGGCGATCACCCGCATCCCGGCGGCCTTTGCCGACAGAAATCCATTATGCGAATCCTCAACGGCGACGCAACGCGCCGGGCTTACTTTCAGTCGGCGCGCAGCCTCCAGATACACGTCTGGCGCCGGTTTGCCTCGCGCAACTTCCTCTGAAGAGACCGTGACGGAAAAATACTCGGCCAGCCCGGCGAGCCGCAAGACCAGGTCCACGAGTGGACGATTCGAGGACGACGCCACGGCGAGCGGCCACCGCCCGGCCATTCGCTTTACCGCCTCCACCGCCCCTTTCATCAACGGCAATTCGCGACGGTAAGTCGCTTCTATCCGGGTCACTACCTCTTTCGCAATGTCGGCCGGCGGTTCGGAGAGTCCGATAACGTCATGCATGTAGCGGGACCATTCGGGAGAGCTCATCCCCATCATGTCGCGATGGGCGTCTTTGTGCCATCGCCCGCCGCGCTCCCGCGCCAGTGCTTCCCGCACGCGATTCCAGATCTGTTCGGAATCAATGAGCACACCGTCTAAGTCGAAGATCACAGCGTCGATCATGGTCATCTCCCGTCTCCGGTCATGGTTTCTTCTCTTCTGGCGATGCTAGTTGTTTCGTGCTGCAAAATCTTTAGAAGATTGCAATAATCTTAACGAACATGAGCATGCGACTCGATCACATCGTTCCGTTCGGCCGATCATTGCGTGAATACGAGCTGATCTTCAATCTCACAGCCGGCGATTACCGGCAGCGCCTCCTCGATTGCGGCGGTGGCCCATCCAGCTTCAATGCCGAATTAAGCACACGCGGGGGATCGGTCCTCTCGTTTGATCCTCTCTATGCGTGTTCCGGCACACGCATTAAGCGGCGTTTCGATGACACGGTTGACGATGTGATCGAGCAGGTCGACCGCTCGCCTGAGAGTTGGGTCTGGACTTATCACAAGAACAGCGCCGATCTTCGCCGGAATCGGGCTTCGGCGCTGGAAATCTTTTTGGGCGACTATGAGGCGGGCTTGCAAGCCGGACGATACGTCTGCGCGTCGCTTCCCGCGCTTCCATTTACGAATGACTGTTTCGGCCTTGCCCTCTGCTCTCATCTTTTGTTTCTGTATTCGGACCTCCTGTCTTTTGACTTTCACTTGGCATCCATCCGGGAAATCATGCGGGTGTCCCGCGAGCTGCGAATCTTTCCATTATTGGCGCTCAACGGCATGCCATCGCCGTATGTCGCACCACTCCACGCCGACCTGGAACGCCACGGATGGCTTGTCACTGTGGAGCGGGCAGGCTACGAGCTGCAACGCGGCGGCAATCAGATGATGCGGATCACGCGGCGCTGATGTCGAATGACCGTGATTCGTCTTCTCGGCTGCCTACTGACCCCTTCCGCTCATGACTTCTGCGGTACAGCGGATTTGTGCTCGGCCAGCCCAAGCCGGAGCGCCTCCACATCCAGCTCATGCTCGATTCGATGCAGGACCTCGTCGCTGATGTGGCCCTCGTTCCGCAGATCGATGGCAGCCCTCCGCTCGGCGGTCAACGTCTCTTGTCGCAACCGCCGGAACGAGTCCGCCGCTTCAGCGGTGCAGTCCGGGTCCACCGGCGCCGAATTGGCGTACCGTTGTTGCCGTTGTCCATAATGAACCCGCAACCGCTCGACCTGTTCTGGAATCGGCCACTCTTCGTCCTTCAGCTGGTCCAACCGCGCTAAGGCACTCGAAGCGGCCTGTTCCCGCGCCGCCATTTCTTCGTGCTCAAAACTTCGATCCTCTTCCAACTTCAGCGCGCGGACCAACGGAGCCAGTGAGAGGCCCTGTAGCACGAGCGTGGCCAGAATCACTGAGAAACTCAGCAGGATGATTTCGGCTCGATAGGGAAACGGCGCGCCGTTTCCGATTCTCTCAGGCAAGGCCAACGCCGCCGCGAGTGTCACAATGCCGCGCATGCCGGTCCATGCCGTGAGGAAGACGTGAGACCACGGAGGAGGAGGGTCGCGCTCCCGCAGAGACGGGCTCAAAACCCTGGGCAGCCAGGCTTCCAACGGAACCCACATGAGACGCACCAGAATGGCGGTCCCGCTGACGGCCACACCTGTGATCAGAAGGGATCCGAACCGGTCGGCAGGTACCGCTTCGCGAAGCGTGCTGAGCTGAAGGCCAATGAGGATGAAAATCACCCCGTTGAGCACAAAGACCACGAGGTCCCACACGGCGCGACCCTGAATGCGGGTCAGCGGCGAGACGATGCCGCTGAAATGCTGTCGGAGATACAGCCCGCCCGTCACACACGCGAGCACCGCTGAGGCGTGCGCGTGCTCGGCCAGCACCCAGGCGACATAAGGCGCGAGGAGCGTCACGGCGATTTCGGTGAAGCTGTCGGCGGTGAGCGTGAGCAGCCATTGCGTCGCCGCGCCGACTGCGAGTCCAATGAGTACGCCGAGGCCCGCAGCCAGCACGAATTGAAGCACGGTCTCGTTGAGGACAAACGTGCCGGTGACCGCGGCGGTGACGGCGGTGCGGTAGAGCACCAGAGCCGTGGCGTCGTTGACGAGGCTCTCGCCCTCGAGAATGGTCACGATGCGGCGAGGGATGCCGAGCCGCTTGGCAATCGCGGTCGCTGAAACCGCGTCCGGCGGAGAGACGATTGCGCCCAACGCGATCGCCTCGGCCCAGCCCATACCGGGCAGCATGAGCCGCGCGACGGCCGCGACCGCCGCGGTCGTCGCCAGCACCAGACCAACCGCAAGGAACGAAATCGGCCGGATATTGGCGCGGAACTCGCGCAAGGAAGTGAAATACGCCGCCGCCCACAGGATCGGAGGGAGAAAGACCAGAAACACCAGGTCGGGATCGAGGCGTATGGCGGGAAGCCCGGGCACCAGAGCCAACACGAGACCGCCGATAACGAGCAGGATAGGGTAGGGAATGACCAGCTTCTGCGCGACCGTGGTCAGCGCAAGGACCGCCGCCAGGAGCACCACAATGATTTCAAGTTGATGCAAGCCGTGCATCGTTTCCGGCGTACGACCTCAGAGCGGCATCCTTGCGACCTGCGATCCCTTACACGCTGATCACGTCGGGTGATGATTTGGCCCCCTCGCTGAGGAGCCGTTCGAGCATAACGCGCGGACAGACATTTTGTTCGAGATACTGCAACAGGTTGGTGCCGACGCTTCGGATGAGCTGCTCCACGCCCGAGTTCAGGCAACGGCCGCCGCTGTCGAAGACATTTTGCACGTTCGGAACAGAGATCGGAAGGGGCAAGACGATCCCTCCGACATGAGAGACGACGCTGCGCAGGTGTTCCAACGACTTGATCGCCCCGATCATCCCCCCGGCCACGCCCAGGAGCGCCACCGGCTTGCCGGCCAGCGCGGAGGGAAACCCCAGGTTCTCAATGATCAGTTTCATCACGCTGCTGAAGCTGCCGTGGTATTCCGGAGTGGCGAGGATGACGCCAGTGGCCTGCTTGACTGTCTGCTGAAGGTGTTTGGACGCGTTCGAGTTGGGGTCGATCCCCGGTAGCGGGAGATCGACTGCCGCCGGATCGAACATCTCCGTAAGGACCTTTGACTGTTTGCCGAGCTCATCGATGACAAGCGTGGCGGCCATCTTCGTATAGTTACGAGGGCGGACGCTGCCGTTGATCACCACAATTCTGATAGGGCTTCCTGTTTGATCCACGTGTGTCCCTCCGGGAGAAGCCATACAATCTTCCGGATATTGAATAATGAAGGAGCCCGGCTCGACGTGGCAAGGGGTAGAGCGGCCGGTCTTCAGTTATCACACCCACCCTACCCCAGGCGCGCCGAGACGCGCCCCTTCCCGATCGGCCGCTCATCGGTGGAATGCCCTGGCGTTGAAGTCAGGGCTTATTTGGCGATATCGAACCCGTCGTTTTTCCACCACCGCCAACCGCCTTCCAGCTCCATCACCGGATAGCCCTTTCCCGCGAATTCCACTGCCGCCGTCGCGGCCAGATGACAGACATGCGAATAGCAGTACAGCACATTGGTCTTATCTTTCCGCAACCCTTTGGCGGTGGACCACTGATCCTTCGGCAGATTGACGGCGCCGGGGATATGCCCCTCCGCATAATCCTCCGCCGCTCGCACATCCACGACATTGACTTCGTTGTTCTTCATCATTCGTTCGAGCTCGACAGGTCCCGTCGTGAACGCCATCTTGGCGTCAAAGTATTCTTTCGCCTTCGCCGGATCGTGAACAGCCGTTTGTGTCGCCATGGTGTAGCCTCCTTTAAAGTAAATGGTTCCACTGCCCGCGATAATTTCGCTCCCCGATCCGTCAGTTCATTTCCCAGATCAGCACTTCCGCGCCGGCGACGGCATCCGCCGTCAGCCGGGGCGAGCCGGCCGCGGTTAGTCTGACGGCATCGCCGGCCGCCAATGTCCCGGCGCCTTCCAATTGCGCGGTACCCTTGGCCACATACAAATGCACGAATTTGGCATCGGGGACATTGACCGTCCCGCCCGGCTTGAGCCGCCCGCCCCAGAGTACCGCATCCTTTTGTCGGACCGAAATCGCCGCCTGATGACCGCGGCCCGACGCAATCGGCACCAGACCGCCCCGATCAAGCTCGACGTTGATATCGAGCTGTTCATAGCCGGGATCCACCCGCTCCGTGTCAGGCGCCACCCACATCTGGATAAAATGCACATCCTTGCCCTGGTTGGGATTCATCTCGGAATGCCAAATGCCCGTTCCCGCGCTCATTCGCTGGGCCAACCCCGGATAAAGAATCCCCTTGTTGCCCTCCGAGTCCTTGTGTTCCAACTCACCGCCGAGCACCCACGTGACAATCTCCATGTCCTGATGCGGGTGTGTCATAAACCCGGTCCCGGCTCTCACGATATCGTCATTGCTCACGAGCAAGAGCCCATGATGCGTATTTACAGGATCATAATGCCCGCCGAAGCTGAAGCTATGATGCGAATCAAGCCAGCCGGCACGGGTGTGAAAACGCGCGGCACTCCGCCGAACGTCAATAACCGGCGCGCTATTTCTCTCGGTTCGGATTTCCACTGCGGTTCTCCTTTCAGCGGCCATGCGACAGGATACTGGACTGTCAGCCGCTTGCCTGTCCGTGTCGCTCTGACACAGTCCCATGACTTTGAGCCTACACCGGTTCTTGCATCACCCGGGCTGCTGCCCAGGCATTCCCAGTATGGTGAACATAATACTAGATAGTATCAAGTCAACCCGCTCACGCTTAATTCTGAAAATCGCTCTGTGTACACAGTGCGCTGCATACGGTATGATGCATTTTCCGTTAACCGTTTCGAGGCAACGATGGCGGCAAAGATCCCTCCCACGGACTCACCCTCTCATGGTGAAATCCGAGAAGTCGAATTGCTCAAGGTCGTGGTATCGCGAGAAGGCCGGCAGGTACAGGCCCAGTGGGCACTTCATCCCCAACTCAAGAAGGATCTGCCGGCTCAGGAGTTCGAAGAGGTGACTGAATTGATGAGCCAAGTGACAGGCATCGTCAGTACTCGCTTTTCCGAAGTCCTGTCCACCACCGAACCGGATAATCCCGGCACAGCGTGAGAGATAGGTCAAGGTTGAGCGTCCGGCTACCTCGACCTTCAGCCTCGACCTCAACCTTTTGAGGAGAATTCTCATGGACACCTACTATCATCCGGCCGATCTGCATAAATTTTCCGATATGGGCAACGGAAACAAGGACTTGTGGGAAAAATTCATGAGTTACTACAGCGCCGTCTTTGCCGATGGCGCATTGACGGAGCGGGAAAAGACATTGATTGCCCTGGGGGTTGCCCATGCTGTTCAATGTCCGTATTGCATTGATGCGTATAGCCAAGCATGTCTGGAAAAAGGCTCCAACGTGGAGGAGATGACGGAAGCGGTGCATGTGGCTTGTGCGATCCGCGGGGGAGCATCATTAGTCCATGGGGTACAGATGCGAAACGTCTCCCAAAAGCTCTCGATGTAACGCTTGCGGTAATTCCCTGGTGAAATCGTTTTCGGAACTCAGCACTCAACGCTCAGCACTCAGCACTGATATATGGCACTGACACTGCTTGCCCGCCATAATCCCCTCGCCTCCTCCGAGCAGCAGCTACGGGTGTTGGCCAACACGCCCGCGTGCCGTCCGTTCGAGGACCGGCTGCGGCAAATCGGCCTGCTGCCGCTGCAGGCAACCGGCATCACGGTGTTTCAAATCAATGTCGGCAAACTGTGCAACCAAACCTGCCGCCATTGCCATGTCGATGCGGGACCCGATCGCGGGGAGCAGATGACGCGCGAGACCGCGGAACTCTGCATGCGCGCCGTCGCGAACACCGACATCCCCATCGTCGATATCACCGGGGGCGCGCCGGAGCTGAATCCGAATTTTCGGTGGCTGGTCGAGCAGGCGAGGGCGTTGGATCGCCATGTCATGGATCGGTGCAACCTCAGTGTGCTGCTTCTTCCATCACAGGCGGATCTCGCTGACTTTCTCGCGCAACACAAGGTCGAAATCATCGCCTCGCTGCCGTATTTTCGCCTGTCGCAAACAGACGCTCAGCGCGGCGAGGGGGTCTTCGAAAAATCCATTCGGGGCTTACGGACATTGAACGCCCTGGGGTACGGGCGTGAAGACACCGGATTGGTGTTGAATCTCGTCCACAATCCGGTCGGCGCATTCCTGCCGCCCAAGCAGGATGCTCTCGAAGCTCAATTCCGACGTGAGCTGCAGCGACAGCACGGCGTCACTTTCAATCGCCTCTACACCATCACCAACATGCCGATCAGTCGCTTTCTGGAATTTCTCATCGAGTCCGGCAATTACGAAGGGTACATGGAGCGGCTTGCGACAGCCTTCAACCCGGCCGCGGCGTCCGGTGTCATGTGCCGGTATACGCTCTCAGTCGGCTGGGACGGCACTCTCTACGATTGTGACTTCAATCAAATGCTTGATTTGCCGGTGAGCAATGGCGCACCGGCTCACATCCGCGACTTCGAGCCGTCGCGTCTCCACACGCGCCGGATCCTCGTCGGTAATCACTGCTACGGCTGCACGGCCGGCGGCGGCTCCTCCTGCGGCGGCGCGCTCGCGTAAGAGCACTATCCGACCTTTTCCGTATTCCGCCCGGGAAACAGTTGCGTACCCCCTCAGTGCTATGGCATCCTAACTAGATCGACGATGAGTGCGCGGGATGGCCGTTGCATGAAAGTGATCATGGCTCAATCTTCAGGACGACGCTCCAAGCCGAACGGTGTCACATTGCTCCGCGGTTACCTTCGAAATCTCTCGCATCTCACGGCCGTCTTCCAACGATCCCGCGATGCGCGGGTTCGGAAGCGGACCGCAATCCGGATGTTGAAGGAAGTCAGCGCTTACGCCAAAGTAAAGAAGGACATCTGCTTTGCCGCGCTCCGCTCCGGACGAAGGGATAAGGAGATGGCGTTGCTCCTGGATCAAGCCATCCAAGAGCACCATCTCGCCAAATTACTGGCGGCTAAGATTCAGGCGCCCAACGCGACCGATGGACAACACACCGAGAATGTCATGGTGATCGCCGCCAGCATTCGGCAGCATCTGCGCG
>DATFCE010000168.1:0-5044 GCA_035253365.1 Nitrospiraceae bacterium | reverse complement strand
GGAGAACGGACACCATCATCGTGCTTGAGAATGATCTCTACCGGCATGCCGACCGTCACGCCGTGGATGCCTGTCTCGATGCCGTTCCGTCTGTGATTGCTCTCGATCACTCGATGCATACGACCGCGGAGAAGGCCGATGTGCTCCTCCCCGCCGGGACCTTTGCCGAAGCGGACGGCTCGCTCGTGAACAACGAGGGCCGCGCGCAGCGCTTCTATCAGGTCTTCGCTCCCCGCGACGGCGACATCCAAGAAAGCTGGCGATGGTTGCGGGATATGGCGGCCACCGCATCGCGGGAGTCGGCCATGGCGCGATGGAAGAGTATCGACGATGTGACGGGAGCGCTCATCGAGGCGCATCCGGCTTTTCGCCCGCTTGCTGAATGCGCGCCGCCCGCGGGATTTCGGATCGACGGCATGAAAATTCCTCGACAGCCCAAGGCATACAGCGGCCGCACGGCGATGTTCGCCAACGTGACCGTGCACGAGCCGAAGCCGCCGGCAGACCCCGATTCACCGTTGGCGTTTTCCATGGAAGGCTATCGCGGCCCCAAGCCGATTCCCGTTATTCCTCAATTCTGGGCGCCGGGCTGGAACTCGAATCAAGCGCTGAATAAATTTCAAGTCGAAGTCGGTGGGCCGCTCCGCGGAGAAACACCCGGCGTGCGGGTAATTGAACAAACCGCGCCGCCGTCTCAACCGCGGGCTGTGGACATTCCCCCCGCGTTCCAGCCTCGCCCGGACGGATGGCTGCTGCTGCCGCTCCATCACATCTTCGGCGGTGATGAGTTGAGCAGCCGGGCGCCGGCCATCGCCGAGCGCATGCCGCAGCCGTACCTCGCGCTCAATCCCGCCGACGCCGCGCGCCACGGATTGGGGGTCGAACGGGACGCGTCGATCACGGTCGGTTCCGACGTCTTTCATTTACCGCTTCGTTTCGATTCATCGCTCCCGCTCGGCATTGCGGGGTTGCCGCTGCTCCCGTCGCTCAGCGGGATCGACCTGCCCGCGTGGGCGAAGATCACGCAAGGTGCGACATGACCGAAGCCTTACGGATCGGACTGACCATTACGGGCGTACTCGGCGCCGTGCTGACGCTCAGCGCCCTGCTCATCTGGATGGAACGCCGGCTGCTGGGGCTGTGGCAAGAGCGGTACGGCCCGAATCGCGTCGGCCCGTTCGGCATTCTGCAATCCGTCGCCGATATGATCAAGATCTTTACGAAGGAAGATTGGATTCCGCCGTTTGCCGACAAATCGGTTTTTGTGATTGCCCCGGCCATCGTGATCATCACCACGCTCATGTCTTTCGCCGTCGTCCCGTTTACACCGGCGACCGTGGTGTCGGATTCGAACATCGCGCTGTTGTTCTTCTTGGCGATGTCTTCATTGGCCGCCTACAGCGTCGTGCTGGCCGGGTGGGCGTCCAACAGTAAATTTGCCCTTTTGGGCGGTCTCCGGGCCGCGGCGCAGATGCTGAGCTATGAAGTATTCATGGGCCTGTCGGTCATGGGCGTGGTGATGCTGGCGGGGTCGTTCAGCCTGCGCGACATCGTTGAAGCGCAGCGGGGGCTGTGGTTCGCGTTTCCGCAGATTTTCGGCTTGGTAATTTTCTTCATCGCCGGCCTCGCCGAGACGCATCGAGCACCGTTCGATCTCCCGGAAGCCGAAACGGAATTGGTCGCCGGGTTTCATGCCGAATATTCCGGCATGAAATTCGGCATGTTTTTCGTGGGGGAATATTTGGGCGTCATTTTGATCTCGGCCATGATCGTGGTCTTGTTTTTCGGCGGTTGGCACGGGCCATGGCTGCCGCCGGTCGTGTGGTTTACGTTGAAGACGCTGGTTTTTATCAGCCTGATCTTCTTGATGCGGGCCACGCTGCCTCGGCTGCGCTTCGATCAGTTCATGGCCCTGGGATGGAAAGTCGCCCTGCCCGTCGCGCTGCTCAACTTGATGGCAACCGGGGCGTGGGTGCTGGTTAGACAGGACTGAGTGCTGAGGACGAAGGACTGAGAACACAAGATGCTTGTAGTGTCTATCCGAGCGCTTTATCAATGGGCGCTTGGTACTCGCAAGCGTGGTCCAGTCCTCAGTCCTCGTTACTCAGTCCCATCGGCAAGAGATTATGAATTATCTATTGGGCATCTTGCACGGGTTGTGGATCGTGTTCCGGCGCATTTTTCATCGGCCGGTCACCGTCCAGTATCCGGAGGAGAAGCCGTACCTGCCACCGCGTTGGCGCGGCCGCATTATCCTGTCGCGTGATCCCGACGGCAAAGAACGCTGCGTGGCTTGCTATCTGTGCGCGGTGGCCTGTCCGGTCGATTGCATCGCCCTGCAAGCAACCGAGGACCCGACTGAGAACGACCGGCGCTATCCGGCCTTCTTTCGCATCAATTTCTCGCGTTGCATCTACTGCGGCTATTGCGAAGAAGCATGCCCCACCTACGCGATTCAACTCACCACCGACTTCGAACAGGGCGAATATCGACGGCCGAACATGGTCTATGAAAAAGAAGATCTGCTGATCAGCGGGACGGGCAAGTACCCGGGATACAACTTCTATCGGGTTTCCGGCGTCAAGATCGGAGACAAGGACAAGGGCGAAGCCGAAAACGAGGCGGCGCCGGTGGACGTGCGGAGCTTGCTGCCGTGAACGCAGCAAGCGGCGCAAGGCAAAAGTACATCTAAGAAATCTCGTGAACCATACTTTTTACTTTTGCCTTTTTACTTTTTACTTGCAGGCCCAGCTATGACGGTGACGTTTTACATCGCGGCAACTGTGGCCGTGCTCGCCACGCTCATGGTCATCACCCGCGTGAACCTGGTTCATGCGCTGTTGTACCTGGTGGTCTCGCTGCTGGCTGTGGCCCTGATCTTCCTCCTGCTCGGCGCGCCGTTTGTCGCGGCGCTGGAGATCATTATTTATGCCGGCGCCATCATGGTGCTGTTCGTCTTCGTCGTGATGATGTTGAATCTCGGGCCGGCGGCGCTCGAGCAGGAATGCCGGTGGATGACACCCGGTATGTGGGTGGGCCCGTCGGTTTTGTCGCTGATCCTGCTCGGCGAATTGGCTTATCTTCTGTTCATGCAGCAAGGCGCGCCGCCGCAGCCGGGCGCCATGCCCGCGATTGGACCGAAACCGGTTGCGGTGGTCCTCTTCGGTCCTTATGTGATCGGGGTGGAGCTGGCGTCGGTGTTGCTGCTTCCGGGACTGATCGGCGCGTACCACTTGGGCCGCCGCAGCCAGCATGAGGATCGTTGATATGGCCGCCCACGCGCTTGGATTGGCGGCCATCCTCTTTTCCTTGGGACTGATCGGTCTGCTCGTACGCCGCAATTTGATCGTCATGCTGATGTCGCTTGAAATCATGATCAACGCGGCCGGCCTGGCCTTCATCGCAGCCGGGGCTCGCTGGGGACAAGCCGACGGGCAGGTGATGTTCATCTTTATTCTCACATTGGCGGCGGCCGAAGCCGCGGTCGGACTAGGACTTCTCCTGCAGATCTACTACAGGCTCAAGACGCTTGATGCCGATGCGGCGAGCCTGATGCGGGGATAATTCTCCGAATGATGAGTAATGAGTGATGAATGGTAAGAGACGCTCATCGCTAAAGGTTAAGGGCTCATGCTGAACCTGTTGTGGTTGATTCCCGCTTTGCCGCTTGCCGGCAGTCTTCTACTCATCCTGAGCGCCAACCGTTTATCTCGCCGGATGATCGCGTGGATCGGAGTGGGGTCGGTCGGTCTGTCGGCCGCCCTCTCGTTGCTGGTGGGCATTGATTTCGGAGAGGCCGGCCTCCAGCCATACCGGCAGATGCTGTGGACCTGGATGAACACCGGAGGGTTTGACGCGCCGATCGCCCTGTACTTGGACGCGCTCTCGCTCACCATGACCGTCGTCATTACCTTTGTCGGATTTCTTATTCACCTCTATTCGGCCGAGTTCATGAGCGGCGATGAGGACTATGGACGCTTCTTTGCGTACATGAATCTCTTCGTCGCTTCCATGCTGACCTTGGTGCTCGGCGATAATCTTTTGTCGCTCTACCTGGGCTGGGAAGGCGTCGGCCTGTGCAGCTATCTCCTCATCGGTTTTTGGTATACCGAGCCGGCCAATGGGTACGCCGCGCAGAAAGCGTTCATCGTCACCCGGATCGGCGATACCGCGTTCGCGGTCGCCTTGTTTATCCTTTTTACCGAGCTCGGCACGCTTGATATCCAAGACGTGATGCGTCGGGCGGCGCAACAGTGGGAGGTCGGCTCCTCGGTGGCCATTGCCGTGGCCGCACTGTTGCTCGTCGGAGCCGTTGGGAAGTCGGCCCAACTGCCGCTTCAGACCTGGTTGCCGGATGCCATGGCGGGCCCGACGCCGGTGAGCGCGCTGATCCACGCCGCCACCATGGTGACGGCCGGCGTCTATTTGATCGCCAGGACGCATATCCTGTTCACGCTGGCGCCGCCTGTCCAATTTACCGTCGCCGTCATCGGCGCGTTGACCTTGTTGCTCGCCGCCTGCAGCGCGTTGACGCAGCAGGACATCAAACGGGCCTTGGCCTATTCCACGATGAGCCAGATCGGATACATGTTCTTGGCGCTTGGCGTCGGCGCGTGGTCGGCCGCGCTCTTTCATTTCATGACGCACGCGTTTTTCAAGGCCCTGCTGTTTCTTGCCGCGGGCGTGGTCATCCTCAGCCTGCACCACGAGCACAACATCTTTAAGATGGGTGGCCTGCGAAAAACCCTGCCGCTGACGCACGCGGCGTTTCTGATCGGCGCCGCCTCGCTTGCCGGGCTGCCGTTTATCACCGCCGGCTTTTACAGCAAGGAGCTGATTCTCTCCCAGGTCTGGTCGTCGGCGAGCGGCGGACTTGCGCTCTGGTCGGCCGGCGTGCTCGGAGCCTTCCTGACGGTCGTCTATAGCTTCCGCCTCGTGTTCCGTGTCTTCTATGGGGCACAAAAAACAACAGTTCACACCCACCCGCCCCAGGCGCTATTTCACCCCCCCACCCTAAGCCGGCAAGGACCGTCTTTTTTCCCGC
>DATFCE010000167.1:0-2654 GCA_035253365.1 Nitrospiraceae bacterium | reverse complement strand
CGCCACTAATTCGATGCGATCGTAAAAGGGCATAATAGTCACACCCGTCGGCAAGACTTGGTTGATCAGCTCCACCTTATCTTTCACTCCCGAGACGATCGCTCGACTGTTGCCGCCGCGCAACATGACGGCATTGCCTTCGAGCACTTCGCCCTTCCCGTCGCGCGTGACGCCCCCCAACCGGATGGCGTTCCCTTGGCGCACGTGCGCGACGTCCCGGAGATAAATGGGGGTGCCCTTGTGCGCCGCCACGACGATCTGTTCCAGATCGGCTGCCGAGCGGGCCAGTCCGACGCCATAGACGACCAGCTTGTCTCCGCCCTGCTCAATGTAACTGCCCCCGGCATTCTGGTTGTTTCCCGCGACGGCCGCATGGACTTGACGCAAGGTCAGCCCCAAGCTCGTCAAGCGATTGGGATCGACCAGCACTTCATATTGTTTGGCTAAGCCACCTAACGTATCGACGTCCGCCAATCCAGGGACGGCACGCAGCATCGGACGAATCACCCAGTCTTGAAGGGTCCGTAATTCCATCAGGCTCTGCGGACCCTCGACCAGATACATGAAGACTTCGCTCAGTCCCGTACTGACCGGTCCTAGCACCGGCTCGGCGCTTTGTGGCAACCGGGATCGTGCTTGGAGCAACCGTTCCAACACGAGTTGTCTGGCGAAATAGAGGTCAATCCGGTCCTCAAAGACCACCGTGATCACGGAGAGTCCGAATCGCGAAATGGATCGCATTTCCGTTTTGCCCGGCAAGTTGGTCAATTCGATTTCAAGGGGGAAGGTTACGAGGCGTTCTATTTCCGACGGAGCCAACGACGGGGCGCGGGTGATCACTTGAACTTGAACGGGGGTCACGTCGGGAAACGCATCGATCGGCAAATGGCGAAAGGCCGCCACGCCGCTCACGATGAGTCCGAGCGCGCCGAGCAGCACGATGAGCCGCTGTTCTAAGACGGCACGGATCAGCCGTTCGATCATAGCGGGCCTCCTGCCGGCATCTCCTCCCGGAGCAACTCGGACTTTAGGGCATAACTACCTTGTGTCACCACTTCGTCTCCGGCAGTCAGCCCGGTGACGACCTGCACATATTCAGGTGAGGTCTGACCAAGGGTCACCTCGCGGGGTTCAAATCGATGCGGTCCCCGAACAGCGAAGGCCACCGTCCGACTACCGACTTGTTGGATCGCCGCACGCGAAACGCTCAAGAGCGATTGTTCATCCGTGAGCAAGGTGATCTCGGCGAACATCTCCGGGCGCAATTGACCATGAGGGTTAGACACGTCCGCGCGCGCCATGACCGTCCTTGTGGCCGGATCGATCACCGCACCGACGTAGGTAATGGACCCTCGAAAGGTTGTGTCTGGATAAGCTGATACCCGCACGTCGATGGTAAGCCCATTCTTTAATCGACCGGCCTGGTGCTCCGGAAAATCGGCGCGCACCCACACGGTCGAGAGATCCGCCACTGTGAACAGCATCTTATTGGGATCGACGACTTCGCCAATTGTTGCATTTCGTTCAATGACATCACCGCCAAACGGCGCTCGGAGAAAAACTTGGGCGACTTCTGCATGAGGCAAGGTTTTGGCTGCCAGACGCTGAATTTCCCGCTCTGTCATGCCAAGCAAATGCAATTTTTCTTCGGCTTCATGCACATCGGCTCTGGCGTTCTCATAATCGGCCTCTCGCCGTTGATGCTCACCGGCGCCAATTGCGCCGCGGTCCAGCAGCGCTTGAGCACGTTCGAGAGCTTTTTCGGTCACACTCAAGACATTTCGCGCTTTGCGATATTCCAGTTGGGCTTCGCCAAAGGCAGGGCTATCGAGCAGGAGAAGCCGGTCACCTTCCTTAACTCGGTCTCCCAGGTTGGCATACACAGCCACGATACGGCCCGGTACTCTCGCGCTGAGGTGCGCGAGTCGATTCTCATTCGCCAAAATCTTCCCCGCCTGGGCTTTGAGGGTCGTCCGGATCGGGCGGAGAGCGACTCGTTCGGTTTGAAGATGGGTAAGGGTCGGACTTCCTTCCGGCAATTGGAGGATACCAGATTCAGAAGGAGGGGTGGCTGCTGTCGGGGCAGGCGGCTTCGGAGCATCCTCTTGCTTTGACTGACACGATGGGAGGACCGTGGCGATTAAGAGTAACGGAATAATTCGGAGAGAAACCAATGAAACGCGCATGAAAGTATTCATGGCAATTCTCCCACCGCTCGCTCCAGCCGGGCCAACGCGATGGAGTGATCGGCTTGCGCTTGGGCATATTCCAGCAGAGTCTGGCGAGAGACACGCTGCGCGTCGATGACTTCCAGCAGGCTGGTCGCTCCATGGCGAAAACTGAACTGGGCGATGTCGAGGGCCTCTTTGGCTTGATGCAGAAGGCCTTGTTCAAAAACCTTCATCTGCGCTTGAGCGGTCTGCATGTCTTGAAAATGTTGGATAATGGTCTGCTCCAGTTCCTGCTGTAGTCGATCCCGCTCCGCCTGCGCTTCCCGATGAGCACCCATCGCCGTCCCGATTTCTCCCTGTCGGTGATACCAGACCGGCAACGCCACGCTGAATCCCGCCGTGACGGATTCATCGCCGGCTTCCCGATGATACTGGCCGATCACGGAGACATTCGGAATGCGCGACGCGCGTTCGTGCTCGATC
>DATFCE010000166.1:0-7112 GCA_035253365.1 Nitrospiraceae bacterium | reverse complement strand
CGCCGAGACGGGGCCTTTTCCCTGTGGCACCAGCCCGGCCGAGACACGCTCTGCTCCCGGGGGACGCGCCCCTTCCGCGCCACTCGCCGTGGTTCGCTCATGTTGCTGGTCCTGCGCGTTCGATTCACGAGCCAACACCAGCTCCAGCCGGGTTTCCAAGACCTGGGTCGGATCGAAATGTTCCAACTTCAAACTGTGCTCGGCGACTTGCATCAGCGCGCGCTCGGGGACCAAGCCGATGATCTCGCTGCCGGCCACCGTTATCCCTCGAGACGCGGCCTCCCGGCTCACGGCTTCGAAGGCGACATGGATCGGTGTTTCTTCAAAATTCGTCAAGTTCATCGACACCTGCACGAGATGCCGGCTCGCCAATTCAACTCCGATCGCTTTCAGAGACGGCAGCCCGCCGCTGGAAAATCGAATCGTCTTGGCAATCGCCTTGGCCACTGTGAGATCATCCGACTGGAGATTGACATTGTAGGCAATCAGCGGCGGCCGCGCGCCCACAACAATCGCGCCGGCGGTCGGATGAAGACGCGGCGGGCCGAAGTCCGGCGCCCAGGAGGTCTCGATCTCCATGCGGCCGGCGAGCCCTTCCAGCCCGCCTTTTCGGATCACTTCCAGCTTGGAACGGTCCGGATGCGGCGCCGCGCGCTCGTAGAGAAAGACCGAAATCTGCAGTTCGCGTCCGATCCGCTCTCCAACCTTGCGAGCCAACTCCACGCAATCTTCCATGCTTGTCCCGCGGATCGGCACGAACGGCACCACATCCGTCGCGCCGACGCGAGGATGTCCGCCTTGGTGTCCGCGCAGGTCGATTAGATCGGTCGCCACGCGGGTCACCTGAAAGGCTGCCTCGGCCACCGCGTCCGGCGCGCCGACGAACGTAAGCACCGACCGATGATGGTCCTGATCCATTTCTTCATCGATCAGAAATACATCCGGGATGGCGCGAATTGCCGCAACGAGCGCGCGAATCGTCTCGGGATTTCGCCCTTCACTGAAATTCGGCACACATTCAATCAGTGTTTCCATGGATCACCGTTTCACCAAAGTGTCAGCCAGCATCGATAATACATTCACATGCTGATTACGAGATCGGCTTTGACAAGACAACCTGACCTTTTTTCAAGACCGTCCGGCAATGGTTCATCCCGAAATAGTACGGGATCTCCCGGTAATCGGAGACATCCATGATCGCCACATCCGCTTGCTTTCCCGTCTCCAACGATCCTAGACGATTTCCGACACCGAGCGCATGTGCTCCATTGATCGTCGCCGCGGCGATGGCTTCGGCCGGGCTCATTCGCATCTGGCAGCACGCCAGCGACAGAATCATTTGCATGTTCAGCGTGGGCGAACTGCCGGGATTGAAATTGGTGGCCAACGCCACCGGGACACCGGCCGCGATGAGCTGTCTGGCCGGTGGATAGGGTCTCGTGTCCAAATGGAACACGCTGCCAGGCAACAAGGTGGCGATTGTACCGGCCGCCCGTAATGGGCGCATGTCCGCCTTCTTGATGCGATCGACGTGATCGACGGAGACCGCGCGGAGCGCGGCCGCCATGCGGGTGGACCCGAAATGCACGAGTTGCTCCGCGTGCAGCTTCACTCGTAAACCGGCACGGGATGCGGCGTGCAAGATCCGTTGCGCTTCCGGGACGGAAAAATACCCCCGATCGCAAAAGACATCGCAAAACACCGCGAGGCGTTCATGCGCCGCCCACGGAATTAATCGTTGAATGACCAGGTTGATGAACCGACGGCGAGCGTGACGAAACCGCGCCGGCACATCATGGATCAGCAGGGTCGGCACCAGTTCGCACGCCACGCGGGTTCGTACAGCCTCGATAATCCGGAGCATCTTGCGCTCGAGGGCGATCTCCAGTCCATATCCGCTTTTTACCTCCACCGTGGTCGTGCCATGCTCAAGAAACCGATGCATCACCATTCGCAGGTGCGATTTGAGCGACGCATCGCCGGCCGCGCGCATTTTTTTCGCGCTTGTTTGAATGCCGCCGCCCGCGGCGGCGATCTCTTCATACGACGCTCCACCGAGGCGCGCGACAAATTCGTCCAGGCGTGGCGCGGCATAGAGAGCGTGGGTGTGCGAATCGACAAACCCAGGCAGCACCACTTGACCCTGCGCGTCCAAGCAATCGGCGCGGCGCGCGTCAGACATGCGTCCCATGCGCGCCTGTGGACCGGCGAATACAATCATCCCCTTCCGGATCATGAGCGCCCCGTGGCGAACCAGGCCGAGATCGGATAGATGCCGCCCTGTTCGAGGACCCGTAGGACCACGAAGCGTCAGCAGTTGGCCGCAATTGACTACGAGCAGATCACGTCCCGTCGGCACCCGGCCCCTTTCGGAGAAGTGAGCGTGTCGTACGGTACGGGCGGGCCAAGACGAAGTCAAGCAACCAGAAAAGTGGGGCTACCTTCGCGACCGCTACGGCACCCGGTCCGACCGACTTATGCACGCATCCCGGTTAGCGCGCAGGCGGCGCATCCTTCCCGCGTACACTGCCAATCCTTCCCATGTGCCTTCGACGGAGCAGATGCATTGTCGGTGGGATGGTACCGGTGATACCAGGTAAACTCCAGCGCATGCGCTTCGCTGGATGAAGCGGTGTGAGCAAACCAGACGTACCGGTAGTTCGAATCTCTAGCGCATCGCCGAATGGCCGCCGCCAAATCATCTTCGCTGGCTCCTACCAGATCGGCCGATCGGCCGTTTCGGGACAGAATGAACGCTCCGATTGTCTTTTCCCGCAGAAAGAGATGGAGATACTTCAGAGCAAAAGGTCCTGACATCCTTTCCTCCTTTGTGATCCCATAGCGCAGGATGGGGCTGATGGACGGAGACGTAAGATGGAGGGCGGAAGGAAAATGCATGGCACAAGCAGCTGCAAGATCATGAAAGACAGCCGCTTCGGACTCGCCATCCCTTAACTGCCAAGGGTAGATTGCCATTGCTCAAAGGATAGCTTGCTATACCAAGGCAAAGGGGAGTCGTCAAGCAAAAATACAATGATGGATTAGAATGGTTCCATTAACCCCATGTATTGGGGGCACCATGCTGAAAGGATAGGCACTGGGCGAGGCATGTTGTGGATAAAAAAAGAGCCGAAGCATGCCATGGCTCCGGCTCGTGGAGTGCCTTATTATCGGCCGGTTTTTTTGACAAAGGCTTTATAAACCCGCTTACTGTCTTGCCCTTCTTCTTCCAGTCCCACCATTTCGTGGCCTGTCGTTTCGCACCAAGCCGGCATGTCTTTTTTGATGCCTTCGTCGTCGGAGATGACTTCAAGTACCTGCCCGGGAGACAGCTCTTTAATCTTTTTGGAAGTCATAATGATCGGCATGGGACAAAAGAACCCGAGGGTGTCCAACTTTACATCGGCGTGCATCATACGATCTCCAAAGCAACACTCATTGGCTATTCGCGACCCGGCTATTCACGGCTATTTAAATGAACAAATTGACGCTGCCCTGCTTCGCCTCGGCCAGATAGGTCGTCACCCCGGCCAACTGATCAACGCCGTCGATCAACGTATCTTTGGTGATGCCCATCAGTCCCATCGTGGTCGTGCAGGCAATAAATTTTACCTCGAGATCTTGGGCCATTTTGATCATCTCCGGGATGCCCGGCATCCGATTGTCGCGCATCACACGCTTCATCATACCGGTTCCCACTCCCCAAAAATGGAACTTTGAGAGCGGTAGGGTCTCCGCCCCACCCTTGTTCAGCATTCCAAACATGCGACGCAGCCAATCTTTCGCCGCACTGTTGGCGCCGGGACGCCGAATGGCATTCAAACCCCAGAAGGTAAAGAACATCGTGACCTGCATGCCCATCGCCGCCGCGCCCGTGGCGATGATAAAAGCCGCCATCACCCGATCCATATCGCCGCTCAGCACAACGAGCGTCACACGCTCAGGTTTCGTTTCTTGCAGCTCAGCCAGCGCGGTCGCCGGCTCTAATTTTGTCGCGTTCATGTGTCACCTTTTATCGAGGTCAGGTACAATCTGCGGAGAGCGTAAAAAAGGGCTGAAACTCACTATATTATGCGATTCTTTTTGTTGTCAAGGTAACCACGGTGATGGTTCGGCCGCGTTTGAGTCATTCCTTCTTGCCGGTCTTCCGAAATTGTTTCTTTATGGGTGTGATGGCACTTCTGGCATCCGTCGCCTATGTGCAGCCGCTTATCCGCGCCGAACCTCATCGCTTCGCCATCGTCCCCGCGCTGGGCGTCGGCATCAAGGACGGGAAGGCCATCGGTACCGTCCATTACATCGCTATTCAGGTTGATCAGGATCTCCGGGGCCAGGGACCGAGGATTCAGTTCAGCGAAATGTTGCGTGGATCGGCCGTGGGAGATCAATGGAAAGATGGGGTGCGGGCGGCGACGATCGCGGCGGCCGCCGCAACCGGGGAAGATTACCGGAATTGGACGGTGACGATCAAAAATCGGAGTTACACCAACTTCACGGAGGGTTCGAGCGCAAGCGGAGTGATTGCCGTCGGCATCATGGCCGCTTGGCGAGGCGATAAGCTACGCCCCGACGTCGCCTTGACTGGCGTGATGACGCCGCAAGGCCATTTAGAAAACGTGGACGCTTTACCGGCTAAGCTCACTGGCGCGGCCGACGCCCACATGCGGGTGATGCTGGTCCCGAAAGGCCAAGCGCGAACGGCGGAATGGGATTTGATCGAGCAGGGTCTGCAGAGAAACGTGACCGTCATCGAAGTGGGGTCGCTCTTGGAGGCGTACGCCTGGATGGTGGCGCCACATTGAACATCACTCCCAGTGTCGTTCATCGGGATCCCGCCGATCAGCTTCCATCCAAGAGCCCGATCGCGCGTTGAATTTGGTCGCGGCTGCCGAGCAGAACCACGACGTCACCCGCTTTCAGCACGGTTTTTTCCAATGGATTGGATTCCGTGACACCGCCGCGCGTAAGGGCGATCACGGAGGCGCCCGTCCGTGGCCGGACGGACATCTGGGCCAACGTCTTGCCTATCGACGGAGAGTCGGGCTCGATGCGGCACGTTTCGACTTCCACGTCGGTCAAGGTTCCGCCGCGAAGATGATGGGCCAATTCCGGCAAGCTACTGCTCCGCCGCAGCAACGCATAGCCTTCTCGCCGCACCTGCTCCGCTTTATGCACAATAAAGTCCTGAGGCATCTTGTACGTGCGCAGGACCAGGGCAAAAATCTCGATCGACGTTTCAAATTCCTCCGGCACGACCTCATCGGCGCCCAATTGATGCAGTTCATCGAGTTCCCGCAAGTACCGCGTGCGCACGATAATATGCAGGCTTGGATTCAGCCCTCTGGCGATTTGCACCGTCCGGCGCGCAGAAAAAGGGTCCGAGATGGCGATCACCAGCACGCGCGCGTCGTCGATCCGCGCGTGGCGCAACACCGTCGGATTGGTGGCGTCCCCGTAGTAAATGGCCACGCCGTTCTTAGTCTCGCGCCGCACTGTTTCGCCGTCCAGATCGAGGACGACATACGGGATTTCCGTTTCCTCAAGCACGCGGGATAGATTGCGGCCGTTCAACCCATACCCGACGACGATGACATGATCTTTGATTCGAAGATGACGCGACCCTCCGCGGTCGGCGGAGAGCCCTGGACGGCTCGGAAACCAGTGACGGAGTCGTTGCACAGCCTCGGCCCGGCGCGCGACTTTCGGAGCGCCTTGAATCAGAAACGGCGTGAGAACCATGGTCAGCACGGACACCGCCAAGAACAACTGGTACGCGGTTTCGGAAAGCAACTCGGCCGACTGCCCTTCTTGCGCTAGAATAAAGCCGAACTCGCCGACCTGCGCAAGCGCGATTCCCGACAACACCGCAGTCCGAAGCGGCTGTCCGGCCGCCAAGACCGGCCCGGCGGATGTTACAAATTTCCCGATCAACACGGCGCCCACCAAGGCAATGACGAGCAGGGGATGTTCCAGCACGACGCGGACGTCCATCAACATGCCGATCGAGACAAAGAAGAGGCTGTTGAAGCTGTCGCGAAAAGGCAGCACTTCGGCCATGGCCTGATGGCTGTATTCGGATTCCGAAATCACGAGTCCGGCGATGAACGCGCCGAGCGCGAGCGACAAGCCGCTGATCGACGTCAGCAATCCAATGCCCAGACACAAGACGATGATCGTCAGCAGGAACAATTCGCGGCTGCGGCTTCTGACGATTTGCTCCAACAGCCGTGGCACCACAAACCACGCGCCCGCCACGATGATCCCGACCAGCACCACCGACTTCGCCAGCACGAGCAACAGCTCCGTCGTCGCGCCGCCCGATCGGCTGGCCATCAAAGGAGTCAGCAACATCATCGGGACCACGGCCAGATCCTGAAAGATCAGGATACTGACCGTCACGCGACCGTGGGGAGAATCCGCTTCGCCGCGATCGGCCAAGGCTTTCAAGACGATCGCCGTGCTGCTCAACGACAACAGACACCCCCAAAACATCGCCTCCCCGTACGGAAGGCCGATGAGACGGCCGATCAGCGTGACGAGCAAGAGCACGCTGCCGACCTGGAGCGGGCCGCTGACGAGAATGAGCCGGCCGGCCGCGGTCAAATGCGCCAGAGAAAATTCGATCCCGATCGTGAACAGCAACAGGACAACGCCGATCTCGGCCATGACATTGACCTGTTCGAGATCGGAGACCAGGTTCAACCCAAACGGTCCAATCAACGCTCCCGCCGCCAAAAACCCCGCAATGGACGGCAACCGCAGCCGTTGAAAGACGTAGACGACGGCGATGGAAATCCCAAAGATGACAAGGAGATCGCTGAGCACATGAATGCTGGTCACACCTGCTCCATTGTCGAGATGAATACGGCGTAGAATACAGGAGGGGTGGAAGTCGGGCAAGAAGCCAAACCGCGGCGAGCGTTCCTACATCAAGGCAAAGATCTCAGGTTCCGCAAGCTTGCTTCGATCAATCAGTGAAGACCATGGTCTCCGACGGGACCACGATTGTATCGCCGGGTTTGAGAAGCACGTTCTGATTGCGCGCATCTTTCATGACAATGTCCAAATAACTGGCCTTCAGCTTTTCCTCCTTGCCCTCCCGGGGGCGGAAC
>DATFCE010000165.1:0-14690 GCA_035253365.1 Nitrospiraceae bacterium | reverse complement strand
ATCGTTTCCACAGCGCCCACGCGGCGCCGAATCCATCCGAGCATTCGGCGTGGTACAGGACGAGGTCGGGAATCTGCCCTGAGTTCTTGATGGGTAATGGTGCGCGGTTCATCGGTAGCTCAGCTTACCACGGATGGGTGAACGAGCGGAATGGCCGGTCAGCGGTGCTAGAGCCCGGCAGGCGGCGGAAGCGTATCGCCGGCGGAGACGGTGGCGGGAAGCGGAAAGCTGTTGACGCGATCGATCAATTGGCGGAGACGCCCGGCGCTTCGTCGGTTGTAATGAAAGACCAGTCGGGGGAGGTGTTGCAATGCAGCCTCGTCCTGTTCCTCGGGGAATGGATCACGCAGCGCAAATTTACCTTGCACCAGCAAATCACGAAATTCCATGTGCAGGGTGTCGAGTTGGTCCTCAGCCAGTGGATGTTTCAAGCGAAGGACCAGATGATGATGCACGAACCGGCTGGAATGGTAGGTGCGATAGAAGTTTTCGATCTCTTCAACAGCCTCTTCCGCCGAGGTGAAAATCTTGAAGAGACTCAAATCCTCCTCGCTGATCAGTCGCTGGGACAGCAATTGTCCCATGATGAAATCGTACCAACGGTCCCAGTAATCGTTTCCTGGAGCCTGCAGACACACGATCGGCTGAGGATGGCTTTTGCCGGTCTGGAGCAACGTCAGGACTTCAAACGTCTCGTCATGCGTGCCGAAGCCGCCCGGAAAAAGCGCCGTCGCGTGCGACTCTTTGAGGAACATGAGCTTGCGCGTAAAGAAATATTTGAACGTGATCAGCTTGTGATCGTCCGCAATGGTCGCATTGGGGCCTTGCTCGAACGGCAGCATGATATTGAGACCGAAGCTATTCTCTTTGCCGGCCCCTTCCTGCGCGGCGCCCATGATGCCGTCCCCGCCGCCGGTGATGACCATGAACCCGCGCGCGACGAGCAGGCGGGAAAATTCGATCGCCAGATGGTGGTTGGGATCGCCCGCCGGGGTCCGTGCCGAGCCGAAAAAGCATACCTTCGGTCGATGGCGATAAGGATAGAACACCTTGAACGCGTGGCGAAGTTCTCTCAGCGTCCGGTTCAGAATCTTGAGGTCGAGCGTGTCAAGTTGTGCATCGCTCATCCTAAGAATGGTCAGGAGGATTTCTTTTCGCAGGGTCGTTCGCAGATCGCCATGAGCGCCGTCAAGGAGTGTTTGAACCTGCTTGAGAATGTCTTCATTCGTCAATCCGAGGCGGGCGGCTGAGTCATATCCTTTCACAACGGTTCCTTTCCAAAATTCTTCTCGTGTCTCAAATCTTACCAGGCGGCCCACACAGGGTCAAAGAAGTGCCGCGTGACCACTCATGCCCAGACTTGTAAAAGCGCCGTCCTGACCGTAGACTGCTGGATCGATAGAAGATTAAAGACCCATAATGGCGATACATGTCGATGACCTCGATCGAACAGGAATTTCAGGCTCGTGTTGCTCGCATTCCTCGGCAAGGCTTGGGCTTGTCGGTGGATGTGTATACGCCGGATCTCTTCGAGGTTACGGAGATGCTCGATGGGCGTGGACTGCCGTTCGGCTACTTGGAAATCTTCAAAGCTTCGAAGGCTGTTTTGGAGGATGTTCAAGACCGTTTGCCGCATGGGCGTTTGCAATACCATGCCGAAGGCCTTTGGGTTACTCAGCCTCAACTCGAAGGCAGCGTACAATTCGACATCGCGCTGGCGACCGCCGCGGAGCAAGCCGCGACCTTGGGCAGCGCGTGGATGAATCATGAATGCGCCGCCAAGCAGATCGCCGGCTATTCTTTCGGCACGTACCTGCCGCCCTTGTTTACCAACGCGTCGGCGGACGTGGTAGCGGAGAACGCGACGCTGATTCAACAGCGACTGGCCGCGAGCGGATCTTTCACAGCCGGTCGCGAGCCGCTGTTGCTCATCGAGATCCCGCCGTTGACCTATTTTGGGTTCGGTGACCTGTCCGTCGCCGAGTTCTTTCGTCGAGTGGTCGCCCAGACGCCGTGCGGACTCGTGCTGGACATCGGTCATGTGTGGACCGTGTATCGGTACACCGCCGAATGGCGTCGGCGGGGGGGAGTGCTGGAGTTCCTGGCCGAGTTTCTGGAGGTCTTTCCTCTCGAGCGCGTCGTCCAGATCCATCTGGCCGGTCTGGAAACTCATGGAGTGCACGTGGAGCACGCGCGCCGCATGAGCCGGGGAGCCGATGAGCCGCCGCGCTGGATCGATGCGCATAGCGCGCCGATTCCCGAGGTGCTGTGGGAGATGCTCGCGCAGGTCCTTGCACATCCGCGACTGTGCCATCTCAAAGGCGTGGCGTTGGAAGTCGATACGAAAGCGGTTCCCCTGATCATCACGGAGTTCGAGCGATTCCAGTCGCAATTCGGCGAACAGTTCCATGCTGAACAGGCGTCCCTCGATCGTGAGAAAGATGTGGCCGGTGTGATGGAGAACATCCAAGCCGCGCGCCATGATCTGGCGCAGCAGTATGAACGCTATGCCCGCCTAGTCTCGATGCCATGGCATGATTCGCCAGCGCTGGAACTGCCGTTACTAGGATCGTCCGCCGAGGAGCTTGACCAGTATCGCGGACAGTATCTGCCACATGAAATTCTGGAATGGGGTGGCAGTCTGCGCGAGATGTTTCCGGAAACCTGTCGGCGTCTGGATGATCATGGCATCGCGTTGACCGACTTTCTGACGTATTGGTTTCGCGAGCCAAGACCGGCGGATTCCGATTACGATTTTTTTGTGCTCAAGCTCGAGTGGTTTGTCGCGTTCGTGAAAGAAATGTTGCCGGACGCGACCGAGACGGCAGAGCGTGAAGCGAATGCATTGCGGAACGGATACCAGGCGGCCTGTGAATCCGCAAACGTACTTCTCTAATATGGATACCTTCTGGCATCAGCTTCCACGTCCTATCTTTGGTCTATCGCCGATGGATGGCGTGACGGACGCTGCGTTTCGACGCATCGTAGCCCGACAGGGCGCCCCGGATGTCGGCTTTACCGAATTTACCAGCGTCGGCGATATTTGCCGTGGGCCTGATTTTCTCCTGTCCTCGCTGCTCTACGATGAATGCGAACGGCCGGTGGTGGCGCAGCTCTATGGAAAAGATCCGGACCTTTTCTATCAAGCGGCACATGTCGTGTGCGAACTGGGGTTCGATGGACTCGACATCAATATGGGGTGTCCCTCGAAGAATGTCGCGGCGTCGGGATCAGGCGCCGGTCTCATTCGCACACCCGATCTCGCGCATGCCATCATGCGCGCGGCACGGCAGGGAATCGAAGATTGGTCGACCGGCCAAACACTGACTGTGGCGGGTCTCAAAGCGAGCCGTATCGAGCTGATCAAGACAATGAATATGAACCGCACCGGCCTACCCGCTGTGCCAAGGCGCCGCATCCCACTGTCTGTCAAAACTCGTTTAGGGTATGACTCGGTGGTGATCGAACGATGGGTCGCCCATTTGTTGGAGGAGCAGCCGGCGGCCATTTCCATCCACGGCCGGACATTAGAGCAAATGTATCGCGGCGAGGCGGATTGGCGAGCCATCGCGCGAGCCGTTCCAGTCGTCCAGGGAACCGGCACGCTGATTCTCGGAAACGGCGATATTCAAACCATGCGGGCGGCGATCGCACGTATTCAGGAAACCGGCGTCGATGGCGTCTTGATTGGCAGGGGTGTGCTCGGGAGTCCTTGGTTGTTCCAGGCAAAAGAAGCGGCGCGGATGTTCATAACCCAGGCCGGCGCATCAGGCCCGCAAATCGATTTGGATTTGCACGAAACACAGCCAAACTTGCCCGAGCGCTTTCGCGTGCTGCTGGATCATGCACGCCAGTTTGAAGCGATCTTCGGCATCGATCGATTCCCGCGCATGCGGAAGCATCTCGGCTGGTATTGCAAAGGCTTTCCCCATGCGGCTGCGCTGCGGGCCGCCATGGTCCGCGCCTCATCGAGCGCCGATGTGGAACGCCTGCTCGCGGAGTCTCATGCTGTATCACTCTTGCCCATTCACGAACCCTGGCCGTCGCTCGAACCATCAGCCTCACTTCCGCTTTCATGCGCGTAGTTCTGGCCTCGACGTCCCCCCGCCGTCGCGAACTGCTGTCTCTGCTCCGCATTTCCTTTGAAGTCGTCGAGCCCGCCTTCACCGAGCAGATTCGATCGGATCTCTCGCCGCATGAGCAGGCATGCCTGTTTGCGGAAGGCAAGGCCCAATCATGCCGGCTTCGCTTCCCGGACCGCCTCATCATCGGAAGCGACACGCTCATTGAGCTGAATGGAAAGATACTCGGTAAACCGAGCAACGCAGCGCACGCCGAATCCATGCTCAAGCAACTGCGTGGACACGAGCATATGATCCAGACAGCCGTGGCTATAGTAGATAGTAAGATAGGATCGCACAAGACGGCGATCGAGACGGTGCGCGTCTGGTTCAAGCCGCTGAGCGATGATGCCGTCACGCGTTACGTCGCAACCGGCGAGAGCATGGGCAAGGCCGGCGCGTATGCCATCCAAGGAGCGGGCGGTGATCTGATCGAGCGCATCGACGGCGATTACACCGCGGCCGTCGGCCTGCCGCTCCGGCGTGTCGCGATGATGCTGCAGGAGGAAGGTGTGACGATTCCGATTTCAATTGATACTCTGTATCGTGCGCACGCCTATCCGAATTGGTCTCGCTTTGCAAAATGAGTGCGACTCGTGTCGGTGCCACCGCGTCCGTTGAAATGCCTCCATGCTTTCCTTACAATGGCCCATCTCTTTTTCTTTTCATGGCATCTTGCATGGCGTGGACAGACGGTCACGCAGGAACTGAAGGAGGCCCTCATGCAGTCATGCGGTCGATCCATTTTTCTCGGAGCGTTTTCCGCCTTTATCATGATGATATGTCCAATGGCGATTGATCCCGCGCATGCAATCGACGCCAAGTTGTCCATGGAGGAAGCCAAGAAAGCGTTAGCCGCCGGCCGGGAACCGATGGAAGCCGCGAACACGCCCGAGGACGTCAAAAAAGTGCTGCAGCAAGCCTCCGTCGCCACGAGAGTCGGCGCCGATCCCGAAAAAGACCCCTGCGGCGCCAATGCCGTGCTGCGGACCAAGCGATATTGGCTCGAATCGTTCGGCCGCCAGGAAGCGACGGAATCGAAGAAGCAGAAGCAAGAAATCCGGATGCCGGACGATAAGATTCAAAAGATTCTCGACATGCCGAACTTGGAGATGTCGGTTCAATTGTGCGGCGACGATGAATACTTCGCCGAAGGCGTGCAGGTCGCGCTACAGCAAGGTACCAAGACGATCAAACCGATCGACGTCGGCCCCGCCGACAAAGGCCGAAAAAACGAAGGCCAGGGCCTTCCCTACCGCTCCCGCTTCACCGCCCGCTTCGCCTACGACAGCTTCGACCCCAACGCTAAAACCAAAGTCATCATCTATTTCATGGACGGAAAGACGATCGAATTCGAAGCGGATTTGTCGAAGGTGAAGTAGCAGGTGGGCATTGAGTTATTCTTGTGCATGGGCAATAAAATCTTTCTTTAACCCCAAGTGACTGTGAGCTCTACAGGCCTTTTAAGTCGGGCTTAAAACTCATCACTCACCCCATTTTCTACGTCCATGCCCTTCACCGCTCGGCTTTGCATGGGTACTGGAGAATTCATTGGCGCTCTTTATCACAGTCAACTTCTGTAAAGTCTACGGTCGCTCAATATGACGGCCTATCTCACTTCATTGATCGGGACGTATTTCAGGAAGAAGATTGCTTCGGGACAAAGCGCGGCTATCGGACCCAATGAGCGAATCAAGCCACAAGCAGAAAAAGAGATGGAGGATGCATCATGAACATGAGAGGCTTTTGGTTGGGACTCGCTGTTGGCACCATCTCCACTTGCCTACTCGGTCAGTGGGTGTTCTCCGCTGCGGGCAAAGAGACGGATCCATCCAAGGGCATCCCTCCCGAAACTGTCGCGGATTATATCCATAGTGTGGTCCAGGCGGATCGAACTTTTTACTCCACCGAGATTGTGGACCGGATGCAGACGCGAGGTATTGTCTTCGCCTCGGAACACTGGAGAAAAGACGGAGATCTTCCTTTGCCCGCCCAATTCTTACTCGAATCGGGGCGGCTCGTCGCTAAAGAATCAAATGGGGTTCGATTCCGGCTGATCAGCAGTTGGCCGATAAATAAAAGGAATGGTCCAGCGACGGAGTTCGAGCGGACGGCTCTTGCGAAAATCATAAAGAATACCGATCGTCCCTATGCCGGCGTGACAACCGTAGGCAAGGCTCGCGTCTTCCAAGCCCTCTATCCCGATAAAGCTCTGTCTTCGAAATGCGCGGATTGTCACAATGTGCACCCCGACAGCCCAAAGAGGGATTTTAAGACGGGAGACGTGATGGGTGGGATTCTTCTCACGATTCCACTCCCCCAATAGGGAAGGCCACCTGATGATGAGCGACTACACCGCCGCTGCGTGTAGAGTAAGTATATGTCGTTACGCTATGGCCGCCGATCGAAACGATTCTGCCCGCCCTACGCCGTCTGCTCGGCCAATCGTAGCGTATACAGATAGTGGTAGAGTCCTTTCTTCCCCATTAGCTCTTCATGATTGCCTTGCTCCACGATCCGGCCTTTGCTGAGGACGACGATTCTGTCGGCGCGTTGGATGGTGCTGAGGCGGTGCGCCACCACCACGGTAGTTCTTCCTTCCATCAGGCGTTCCAGGGCGTCTTGCACCAGGCGCTCGGATTCGGTGTCGAGCGCGGAGGTGGCTTCGTCGAGTAGTAAGATGCGCGGATTTTTGAGAATCGCGCGGGCGATGGCGAGGCGTTGGCGTTGGCCGCCGGAGAGGTTCACGCCTTTTTCGCCGACCACCGTTTGATAGCCGTCGGGCATCGTGCTGATGAACTCGTGCGCGTGCGCGGCGCGGCTGGCTTCCATCACTTCATCTTCCGTCGCCTCTTCTCGGCCATAGCGGATATTGTCCAGGATTGTGCCGCCGAACAAGATAGTCTCCTGAGGCACGAGCGCGATCTGCCGGTAGAGACTTTCGATCTGCACCGATCTGAGATCATGGCCGTCGATGAGCACGGCGCCTTCCGTCGGATCGTAGAAACGATGGATCAGGTTCACGATGGTGGATTTGCCGGCGCCGGTGGGACCCACCAGCGCCACCATCTCGCCGGGTTGGATTTCGAACGATACCTCGGTGAGGACGGGCTGCCGGGGATCGTAGGCAAAGCCGACACGCTGAAGATCGATACGGCCGGCGATCGGCGGCATGATGGCCGCGCCGGGCCGATCGCTCACGTCGGGCTGCGTGTCGAGAATTTCGAAGACACGCCGCATGGCGCCTTGCGCTTCTTTGATTTGCGCGAATACCCTGGCCGCCGAACCGAATGGGCCGATCAAAATCCCGGCGAACAGCACAAAGGCGAAGAGATCGCCGGGTGAGACGGTCCCTTGTATCACTTGTGTGCCGCCATACCACAATACCGCCGCCGCGGCGGCGAAGGTTAGTAAGGTGATCGTTGGAACAAAGATAGCCAGGACGGCGGCTCTCCGAAGGGTGAGGCGCAGCGCCGCGCGAATCTGCGCGGTGAAACGGGCCTCCTCCCGTCGCGTCTGCACAAACGATTTGACGATGCGTATGCCGGACATGACTTCTTCGACCAAGGTCGTCGCGGATGCCGTCTGATCTTGAATGTCCGTCGAGAGCGCTTTGAGGCGCTTGCCGAACAAGCGGGCGATCAGCACCAGGATGGGCAACAACAAGAGGATGAGCAGGCACAGCCGCCAGTTCATGATCAGAAGAAAGGCCACTCCGCCAATGAACGTGACGATCTGTTTGGTGGAATCAATCGGCGTTTCGGTCAACGTCGACTGAATCACGCTGACATCGTTCATCAGGCGAGACAGGATTTCCCCGGTCCGTCGTCTCGCAAAAAAACTCAGCGACAGCTTTTGAAGATGCGCGAACACATGAGTCCGGAAGTCGGCCATGATGTGTTGCGAGACCCAGGCGGTCAGATAGCTGTGTCCGATAGATAGAACGCCTTGCGCGACTACCAGGCCCAGGAACACGCCGATGGTTGCCGTCATGCGGGACGTATCGCGCTGCACGGTAATCTGATCCCACAATACCCCGGCGATCCGAACCATCACGAGATTGAGCGCGGCTACCGCCATGACGAGCATCGCGGCGGCAATCATCCGCGGCAGATAGGGCTTGAGAAAGGGGTAAAAGCGCGAGTAGTACGACATGGAAGGGCTTCAGCTTTCAGCCGGGGGATGGGCTGAGCGCCGAGAGCCGAGCGTTTCGATCTGTCGCCACGGAGACCCGTGCACGAGTAGGGAAGAAGTCACGTTACACGAGCGTGATGGACTCGATCATGGTCTTATTCAGCATGACGAAGTCGGCGCGCTCTTTGTCGTTCACCACGACATCCGTGAGGCTGATAAAGAGGCGTTGGTCCTCATTGATCACATCGGACACGCGATTGCGCATCGCCGGAATCACAAAGTCCCCGACATAGATGCCATGGGCAGTCCGGACTTGAATGCGGGCCTTTTTCCCCTCGGGCACGTTGACCTCCGGTTCCCGGCGGCGCTGCGCTTAACTTTTCCGCCGTAGAAATTTCTGCCGTCGGCGCAGCTTCTTATGTTTGTGCTTTCGCATTTTTTTGCGGCGTTTCTTTAGAACACTGGCCATGCATGCTCCTAGACGGCGAAAGGATAGCGGAGATCTTCAGGGTCACCGTACGAAGCTGCACCGCCCTCGTGCCGGTCCAATGCCCTGTAAAGCCGCGCAGTGGTAACATACCAACGTTGACAGTGTCAAGATAAGAACCGGTCCATGATCTGTGTCGTCCACTCGCTTGACGCTTGAAAGCGGGGTTCCTATACTGCCTTCCATGTTTCGTCGCGATCTGTCTACCGCCATGCTTCTGTGTCTGTGTCTTGCCGGACCTCTGTGGGGATGCTCGTCGAAAGGACCGCAATATCCTGAAGACCACGCGCGCTATCGCCGCATCGATGCGGCCGTCGAGGAATTGCGCAACGCTTATGTCAAAAAAAATCCGTCGGCTGTTGAATCCCTCATGCTGCCGGTTGAGGCGCTCGATCGAATCCAATTGGAGATCAAACGGGATTTTCAGGAGTTTCAGGAAATCGCCCTGGATTTTGCCATCGATCGGATCGTCATCGAGGGCGAGAACATCGATGTCTACGTTCACTGGCAAGGTCAGTGGAAGCGCGATCCCGCAGATGCCGGCGTGCGCGATCGAGGCCACGGCATGCTGAGGTGGGTCGGCGTGCAATCCATACTGTTAAACGGCGTCGACGGAGACCTTCCGTTCGGCATGGCCACTCGTCACACCGTCCCGGCGGCGCAGCCGGCTTCATAGCACCGACTCCAAGCGGCCGACTCTCCATCAATGGCATCCTCCCGCACGCGACGCATCCCTGGACGATTATCCGATCCGCCATCGCGCCTCGAAGCGGAATTTCTCGTCATCGGCAGCGGGGTCGCGGGACTTCGCGCGGCGATCGAACTTGGCCGTCACGGCCGTGTGCTGATGCTGACCAAAGGCAATCCGCTCGAAAGCAGCTCGATTTATGCCCAAGGCGGGGTCGCGGTCGCCCTGAGTGAAGAGGACGATGTGGCGATTCATTTGACCGACACCGTCAAGGCCGGCAAGGGCCTGTGCCGGAAGGACGCGGTCCGTATCCTGGTCGAGGAGGGACCGGAACGGATTCAGGAGTTGATCTCATGGGGGGCGCGATTCGACAAGATCGGCGGCAAGTTTGCTTTTGCGCGGGAAGCCGCCCATAGCCGGAGCCGTATCCTGCGCGCGCGCGGTGATGCGACCGGTAACGAGATGGTCAGGGTGCTGATGACGGAGGCGCGCCGGCAGAAGCGTATCCGCTGGCTGGGCCATCATTTCACCGCGGATCTAATCGTGGTGAACGGCGTCTGTTGCGGCGCCCTGGTGCTGGATGAGGCGACCGGCGACCGCGCCATCCTTCCCGCGCGGGCGGTTCTCCTGACGACGGGCGGCGCGGGCCAGGTCTATGCCCGCACGACCAATCCGGCCAATGCCACCGGCGACGGGATGGCGATGGCGTTACGCGCCGGAGCGCTGTTGGAAGACATGGAATTTGTGCAGTTCCACCCGACCGCTCTCTATCTTCCGTCCAGCCCGCCGTTTCTCCTGTCGGAGGCGATCCGGGGTGAAGGCGGCCAGCTCAGGAATATCAAGGGCGAGCGATTCATGTCTCGGTATCATGAAGCGGCGGAACTCGCCCCGCGGGATATTGTCGCCCGTGCGATCTGGTCTGAAATGGCGGCGACCCGCTCGCGGCATGTCTATCTCGATGTCACGCATTTGAGCGCGTCGTTCATCAAGCACCGGTTTCCCACCATTTATTCGACCTGCTTGCGCTACGACATCGACATGACCGAAGAATGGATTCCGGTCTCGCCCAGCGCGCACTATTTTATGGGTGGCGTCCGAACGGATACGCAGGGCGCCTCCAGTCTGCCGGGACTCTTTGCCGCCGGCGAAGTCGCCTGCAGCGGCGTGCATGGCGCAAACCGGCTGGCCAGCAACTCCCTGCTCGAGGGATTGGTCTTCGGCGCGCGCGCAGCCGAGGCCGCGGTCGCCTTTCTCGAACACCAGCCGCCATCGCTCGTTCCATTGCCGTCGGCGCGCGACTTCCCCGGCGAGTCGCCCGCGGTTCTCGACGATGCCGATAAGCTGCGCATCTCCTTGCGCCGTCTCATGTGGGGCAAGGTCGGCGTCGTGCGCACGCGGGATTCCCTGGTCAGCGCCGTTGCACAACTGTCGCGATGGGAACGAATTGCCGATCGGCCGTTCGCGACACGCGGTGAATTAGAAGTCAAGAACATGGTGCAGGTGGCGCGCTGTGTGGCGGAAGCGGCTCTCTGGAGAGAGAACAGCGTGGGAGCGCATTACCGCGCGGATTACCCGGATACGCAACGGGCAGGCTGGAAACAACATAGCCGATCGCAGCGCCATGAGGCTGGTGGCGAAAGCAGTCAATCGCGAGAGGAAGACGCGAGCGGAAAGAGAGCCGGAAGGCCGTCTTAAGGATTGGGCGCCATGGCGACGGGGGCGGTTCTCGGCCAGGTGACGGATGTGAACGGCGTGGAGGTGTACGGCTCGGGAAATCGGCGGTCTCCGAACATGCGATAGAACCGAAGCACCTTTTGGACATAGCGGCGCGTCTCGCGGATGGGCGGCAATGTTGCATAGTGCTCGACTTTCGTTGCGCCTGCATTGTAGGCGGCGAGCGCCAGCGGCAGGTTGCCGTTAAACCGATCCAGGAGATACCGGATATACCGCGCCCCACCCGCGATATTCTCCTCCGGATCGAACGGATCCTGAATGTCCATATGGACGGCCGTCTTGGGCATGAGCTGCATAAGCCCGATCGCGCCGGCGCGGGAGACGGCGTCGGGATAAAAGTCGGACTCGGCCTTGATGATCGCACTCAAGAGAGCCGGGTCGAGGCGATGGCGTCTTGAATGGTGTGCGATCGTGCCTTCCAGCCGACCCATCGAGAGGCGGATGCGAGGCGCGCCCGCGCCATCGAGATCGATCTTTTTGAACCGTCCATCGCTCGGCACGTTCGTAAACGAAATCGTCCCATCCCGTTCCACATGCCGGTAGACATCGGCCTTGCTACCGGCCTTGACCGGCAGGGGCTGCAAAGTAACGTTGCCCTGCCAGAATGCCAACGCCGCAATACTAATGAGCGCACATCGCCTGATTCGCATAAGAAGAAACGTAGCAGGCATCCCATAACCTGTCAAAACAACAGAGCAAAATTCTTATTTGTTTATTCAAGAAAACGAGCGAGAGTGGAGCGGAACACGCGGTGCAGGGTTGTCGTTACGTCGCCGGGCTTACCAGAGCCGACGGGAGTTCGATCGATTTCGCGGACCGGCATGATTTCCATGGTCGTGTTGGTGAGGAAGCATTCATCGGCTTGGCTTAAAAAGGCCGGCGTGTAGCAACCTTCCTCCACCGGTACGCTCTGCTCCCTGGCCAGTATCAGAATTACCTCCCGCGTGATGCCATCCAGGATGCCGCAGGCCACCGACGGCGTGTAGAGCCGGCCCGATTTAACAAAGAAGACATTGCTGGTCGTGCTTTCCGCCACATGCCCGTCCGCGTTGAGCATCAGCCCGTCGAAAGCGCGGGCCTGCAAGGCTTCGCGCTTTGCCATGATGTTGTTAAGGAAGTTCAACGATTTGATCTGCGGAGATAAGGCCGCGGCAAGATTTCTACGGACCGAGACAACCGCCAGCCCGATGCCGTCTTGAAACAGTTCCGCCGGATAGGAGGGGAGCGGCTTGGCGACGATGACGACGGTAGGACGGTTGCACGAGGCGGGATCGAGTCCGATCTCGCCTTCCCCGCGCGAGATCGTGACGCGAAGGTACGCATCGAGCAGCTTATTCCTCTCCATCGCTTCATGCAGCAGCGCAGGCCAATCCCGCTCGGGGAACTCGATCCCGATGAGGTGCGCGGATCGCCGCAGCCGGTCCAGGTGCGCCTGGAGCATGAAGATTCGACCGTTGTAGGATCGGAGCGTTTCGTACACCCCGTCTCCGTAGAGAAATCCATGGTCGAAGACCGAGATGACGGCCTCTTCCTTCGGCACAAAACGATCGCTCACGTAGACCCACATTATGATGCCTTCAGCGCGTTGAGGAGTCCCTGAGCCTTGAACAAGGTTTCCTGATATTCGCGAGACGGATCCGAGTCGGCGACGATGCCCGCCCCGACCTGCACGTAGCCGCGATCGGCGGTCAATAACAAGGTTCGAATAATAATGTTGAGATCCAGATCGCCGCTCCAACTGAGGTAGCCCAGCGAGCCGGTATAGGCCCCGCGCCGGACCGGCTCCAGGCTCTCGATAATCTCCATGCAGCGGATCTTGGGCACGCCGGTGATGGTGCCGCCCGGGAAGAGGGCAGGAATGATATCGAACGCATCCAATCCATCCCGAAGGGTCCCCGTGATATTCGACACGATATGGTTCACGTGGGAATACCGCTCTATGATCATGAATTCATCGGCCTGGATCGAGCCATACCGGCAGACGCGCCCCAGGTCGTTCCTCTCCAAGTCCACCAACATGATATGCTCGGCCCGCTCTTTGGCATTCGCCAACAGCTCATCGGCCAATTGCCGATCCTCCGTGTGAGTGCGACCGCGTGGCCGAGTCCCGGCAATCGGTCGGGTCTCGATCCGCGTGCCCTCAAGCCGTACGAGTCGCTCCGGAGAGGAGCTCACAAGGCACAGATCATCAAACATGAAGAGAGCGGAAAACGGGGAGGGGTTGATGGCTCGCAACCGTCGGTAGAGGTCAGCCCCCGCGTTTGCTAAATCTCCGGCGCCCAGCGACTCAACGGTAAAGCGGTGTGAGAGATTGGCTTGATAGATATCGCCCGCGCGGATGTATTGCTGGCAACGTTCGACCTGTTCCATATAGCGTTCGGGGGATTGATTCGGCGTGACGCGGATCTGTTCCATCGGGATGGTGTCCTCCTGTGGCAGCATCGGAACGGATAACCGCGCTTCGAGTTCCGCCAGTCGATCACATCCCTCGCGGTAGAGCTTCTCCCGCGATTCGCCCAGCAACCGCTCCAATGGAGGGGAAAAGATCACATGCAACGTATCCGATGAATGATCGATGGCGGTGAGCAGATCGACAAAGATGAAATGCACGTCCGGCAACCCCAGATCGTCGGCGGCCAGGCTCGGAAGGGGCTCAAATTGACGGACGAGGTCATAGCTGAAAAATCCGACCGCGCCTCCCCAGAACGGAGGAAGGCCCTGGGGCTTGGGAAGTCGAGACGCGCGCATCTGCTCCGCCAGCCCCTGAAAAGGATGTTGTCGATGAACGACTCCCCCTTCCCGCGTTCTAAGCTCGTACTCGGCGCTCTTCCCGCGCAGGGTCAGATAAGGGTCGCTGCCGAAAAACGAGTATCGCGCAGTCGCGCCGGGTCCTTTCCCACTTTCTAAGAGAAACGACGAGCGGCCGGGTATGGCGATCCGGCGATAGAGGTCATACGGAGTTGCGTTGGGACAGGGCAGCGCGAGAGCCAAGGGCGGGGGAATGGCTTGCGTCAGGAATTGAAGGCGGGACGGGTAAATCATGGATGTCGCGATTGTACCATGCGTTGAAGGTCGAACAGTTCATCCGGCGGGCCCGCCCTGGGATCATCACTCCGCGCCGATAAGTCGTAATTTCTTTTGCTTCACCTTGACAATTCCACAGGGATTTTGATTGAATGACGCGCCGTTTTACGCTGGGAACTGTGTGCGTAAAGCTTCGTGATCGTTGCAATGCCCTCGTCCGATCCATTCTACACAAGCTTAGGACAAGCTTTCAGGATTGGAACCGAGTTACTGGCGGCGCTGATCGTCGGCGGGGGATTAGGCTGGCTAGCCGACACCTACCTGATCGGTTCAGGGAGTTGGGGCGTCGTCGTAGGATTGATCCTCGGCGGCATGGCAGGCGTGCTGAACGCGTATCGAGCGGCTCAGCGATGGGGTAAGACGGACGACAAGTGAAGATGGTTAAGGGCGCTCCGCTAATAAGGACACTAATCTTCTAGGCGACTAAATAGATCATGGATAA
>DATFCE010000164.1:0-3896 GCA_035253365.1 Nitrospiraceae bacterium | reverse complement strand
TCCGCGCCGAGCAAGGCCGCGATGACTACGTCGCGCCCCGTTTTCATCTGCCCGTCGGTTTCCACGCGGATACGGCCGCGCAAGTCGTTCAGCACGAGCGTTTGATGCGTTTCCGCCAGCCCCAACTCCCAGGGAATTCCGGCGTACTTAATGGAGGACAGGGGAGATGCGCCCGTCCCGCCCGAATCGCCGCTGATCAGCACCTTGTCGGCATGCGCCTTGGCCACGCCGGCGGCCACGGTCCCGACACCGACCTCGGAGACCAGTTTGACCGAGATATCCGCCTCGGGGTTGGAGTTCTTCAAGTCAAAAATCAACTGCTTCAAGTCTTCAATCGAATAAATGTCGTGATGCGGCGGCGGGGAGATGAGCTGCACGCCCGGTGTCGCATACCGCAAGCGCGCAATGACCTCATCGACCTTGTGTCCGGGCAATTGCCCGCCTTCGCCGGGCTTGGCTCCCTGCGCCATCTTGATCTGCAGCTCCCTGGCATTGACCAGATAGTGGGACGTTACGCCGAAACGGGCGGACGCCACCTGCTTGATGTACGAGTTCTTCGAATCGCCGTTCGGCAGCGGCGTGAATCGCTCCGGGTCCTCACCGCCCTCTCCGGTATTGCTCTTCGCCCCGATCCGGTTCATGGCGATCGCTAACGTCTCATGCGCCTCTTTACTGATGGCCCCGAACGACATGGCGCCGGTGGTAAAGCGTTTGACAATTTCCGAGGCGGGCTCGACTTCGCTGATCGGAATGGGGGTCCCGGCAAAGTCGAAATCGAGCAAGCCGCGCAGATTGGACCGGCGCCGGCTTTCATCGTTGACGAGAGCCGAGAATTCTTTGAACGTCTTCGGGTCATTGGCTCGCGTGGCATGCTGCAACCGATAGATCGTTTCGGGATTCCAATTGTGGTGTTCCCCCTGCACGCGGTAATGAATGTCGCCGCCGAAGTCGAGCTGGCGGATCGGCGCGGGATCGTAGGCCATGGCATGCCGGCGCAACGTCTCCTCGCCGATTTCGCGAATGCCGATGCCTTCGATGCGGGACGGCGTGCCGGTAAAATAACGATCGATCAGCTCGCGATTGAGCCCGATCGCTTCGAAGATTTGCGCGCCGCAATAGGACTGGACGGTGGAAATGCCCATCTTCGAGAAAATCTTCAGAAGGCCCTTGTTGATCGCCTTGATGAATTTTGTTTCCGCGGTCGCGGCGTCCACGCCTTCGGGCAGAAACCCGTCCCGTTCCATGTCCACTAGCGTCTCGAACACCAGATAGGGATTGATCGTGCCGGCGCCGTAGCCGATCAACGCCGCAAAGTGATGGACATCGCGCGGTTCGCCGGTCTCCAGAATCAGGCCCACCTCCGTGCGCGTGCACTCCCGCACCAGGTGATGGTGAACCGCGGAGATCCCGAGCAGGCTGGGGATCGGCGCCCATTCTTCATTGACACCTCGGTCGCTCAAGATCAAAAACTTGTACCCGTCCTTGATGGCCCCGGATGCCTGGCGGCACAGATCATCGGCGGCCGCTTTGAGGCCATCCGGCCCGTCGGCCACGCTGAAGAGCATGCGCAAGGTCTTGCTCTTGAAGTGCGGATCGGCAATGTCGCGGATCTTCTCCAAATCGACGTTGGTCAGGATCGGTTGCTGCACCTTGATTCGTCGGCAGGATTCCGGCGCTTCTTCCATCACGTTCGGCTTGGGTCCGATGTTGGTGACCAGCGACATGACGAGCTGCTCGCGGATCGGATCGATCGGCGGATTGGTAACCTGCGCGAACAGTTGTTTGAAATACTTGAACAGCAACTGCGGCCGCTCGGACAATACCGCGAGTGGGGTATCGGTCCCCATGGACGAGACCGGCTCCTCACCGGTCACCACCATCGGCGTGATGACCATCTTCAACTCTTCGACCGTATAGCCGAACGCCTGCTGGCGCTGGCGGGTTGTCGGGTGATCGGGCTGGGGTACGTTTAACGGTTCCGGCAGCTCATCGAGCGAGATCCGATACTGGGTCACCCAGGACCGATAGGGTTTCCGGCCGACAATGTCGGCTTTGATTTCTTCATCGTCGATGATGCGCCCCTGCCCCGTATCGACTAGGAACATGCGGCCGGGCTGGAGGCGGCCTTTCTGCCGAATGTTGGACGCCTCGGTCGGCAGCACGCCGGCCTCGGAGGCCAGCACGACCAGATCGTCGGCCGTGACCTGGTAGCGGCACGGCCGGAGACCGTTGCGATCCAAGGTCGCGCCGATCAGCTTGCCATCCGTAAAACACACGGCGGCGGGACCGTCCCACGGCTCCATCATGGCCGCGTGATACTCATAGAACCCGCGCCGATCCAGGTCCATGTGCGGGTTGCCGACCCAAGGCTCGGGAATCAGCATCATCATCGCATGCGGCAGCGAGCGGCCGCCCAGCACCAGGAACTCGAGCGCGTTATCGAGACAGGCCGAATCGCTCTGCTGATCGTAGACGATCGGAAACAATTTCCCGACGTCGTCGCCGAAGAGATCCGACTGCAGACGGCCTTGCCGCGCGCGCATCCAATTGACGTTGCCCTTCAACGTGTTGATCTCGCCGTTATGGCAGATGTATCGGTAGGGATGGGCCAGCGGCCAGGTCGGAAAGGTATTGGTGCTGAACCGGGAATGCACCAAGGCTAATGCGCTGGTCACATCGGAGTCAGCCAGATCCCGGTAATAGGCCGACATCTGCTGAGGCAGCAGCAAGCCCTTATAGACAATCGTGCGGCCGGACAAGCTGGGAATATAAAAAAATTCGCGTCCGTCGGCCGCCGATTCGCGCACCACCCGCTCGATTCGTTTCCGAATCACATAGAGCTTCCGCTCGAACCGGGCCTCATCCAACGTATCCCGAGCGATAAAGAATTGGCGAACGACCGGCTCCGTTCGGCGAGCCTGCTCCCCAATCGCCTCGCTGTCCACCGGCACATCCCGCCATCCTAGAAACCGTGCGCCTTCTTCGGCAATGACTCGTTCAACGAGCGTCTCATACCATTTTCGCTGCGCCGGATGGCGAGGCAGAAAGACCATTCCGACGCCATACTCACCCGCGTTCGGCAGCGTGACACGCACATCGGCAGCCGCCCGCTTCAGAAAATCGTGCGGGATTTGAAACAGAATGCCGGCGCCGTCGCCCGTGTGGGCGTCGCTGCCCTGAGCGCCTCGGTGAGCGAGATTTTTCAGGACCTCGAGGCCCTGTTCCACAAGACGGTGGGATTTGCGGCCTTGAATGTTGACCACGAACCCGATGCCGCACCCATCTTTTTCAAATTGGGGATCGTAAAGTCCTTGCTTCGACGGAAGACCCGGAACGTCCATCGTGTACCCTGTTGCAAATGGATGGTAAATCTGCCGGTTTCAGCCGATGAAATCGGGGAGGAAGACCGCACACGAATCGAATTGCCACGATACTGGATGGCGGCTTCACCTGTCAAGAACGTTAGATGCGGGGGGTAGAGGCGGATGGCTTTTCGATGATGCATGCCGAACAGCGCGGGGGGCCCGCGTATCGCGCCGCTTCCCCGTTGTTTCCGGCTCTCGTACTACTTCAGGATCCGGCAGCTCGCGCAGATCCGGCATTGTATCGGTGTGCGATTGACCGACCTGCAAGGTGTTGTACGTGCGGCCGTACCCCCACATGCCCGCGACATAATGGTGCGCGACATGGCAATGGAAGAGGAAGTCCCCCGCCAATTGCTGGCACAGGCCTGATCCGCACTCATTCTCCAGATCGAGCGCTTCAGACGGCCTGATCACTTCCACGTCCACCCGATCCGTCTTGGTGCGCACGACTGGATATTTCACCGGGCCATCCTTAGCCGTAGCCCAGAGCTCGGTGTCCATGGCGCGCGGACTGCGCGGCCACCGAATCGA
>DATFCE010000163.1:0-8369 GCA_035253365.1 Nitrospiraceae bacterium | reverse complement strand
TGGGCGTACAGTTCGTACGTTGAGGGGGACTCGCGACTGAGAACGCCGCTGAAAGGTTTTTTCAGCAGCCCGTCAAAGTTTGCCGAGCGCCCGATACACAATAATGCCAACGATCTCCGAGATCGCGTCGGTACTGATGTCGAAGGCATGAGACTGAGGCAGAAAATCAAAGACGGTGACCTTGAGATCATTGCTGCGATGACGGGCTGCGTAGCCGCATGGAGCGGGCGTCGTGTCGATGCCTTGCTTTCGGAACAAGCCTAACGCGCGCGGGATATGGCTCGCCGAGGTCACTAAGAGGACGGATTTTCCTCCGACCAGCCGTTGGACTTCCACCGCGCCTTCGTAGGTGGTCCGCGATCGGGTCTCGATCAGCATGGCGCCTTCCGGAACGCCGAGTTTGGCCGCGAGCTGTTTCATGGCCACCGCCTCTTCCGGTCCTTCCCCGAAGATCGATGAGTCGCCGCCGGAAAAAAGAAGCTGCTCCCCGTAACCTTTGAGAAACAGCTCAACACCGCACATCGTCCGTTCCGTACTGTAGTACGAGAGCGTATCGGTCGGACGCAGACTGCCCTTCGGATAGATGCCCCCTCCCAGCACGACAATCGTATCAAACCGTCTAGCCACCGCCATGTTCAGTGGTGGAAACTGCTCTTCCAGGGCGGCCATCAACATCCTCGCTACAAGAGGGCTGCCGAGGATGCAGGCAAGCAGCAATGCCATAGCCGCAAGAGCACGCGCCCATAGCATCCGCCACGCCGAAGCCCGTCTCAGCAGAAGGAGACACAGCAGTCCGAGCAACAGGACCAGCCAGGTGTAAGGATAGACGGCGTACTTGATCAGTTTGTACAGTCCGAACCAGAAAGAAGAGTCCATGTTGGAAGACTTGCGCGTCGTTGCTCTACGTGTATAGAAAAGGTAGCATGCCTTTACGTATTGCGGGTCCCCTGAAAGCGCGGGAGAATACCAGGGGAAAGTATGTGACACAAGAGAGGAGGCCGGATGCCCGGAAAAAACCGGTACTGGCTCATGAAATCAGAGCCCAGTTGTTTTTCGATTCAAGATTTGGAGAAGGCGCCCAAACGCACCACGAGCTGGGATGGCGTGCGGAATTATCAAGCGCGCAATTACCTGCGGCAGATGAAGGCGGGAGATCAAGTCCTGTTTTATCATAGCAATGCGGATCCGCCGTCCGTTGTCGGTGTCGCTGAAGTCGTTCGGAAGGCTTACCCGGACCCCACGGCCTTTGATCCTCAGGATGCCCATTACGATCCCAAAAGCGATCGCGCCAAGCCCACGTGGGATGCGGTGGATATACGGCTTGTACAAATCTTTTCCCAATCGCTCTCGTTGGACCAACTTCGCGCGGAGCCCGGACTGAAAGGGATGGAACTCCTTCGGCGTGGATCGCGTTTATCCGTGCAACCGGTCAGCGTGGAGGAATGGAAGACAATATTCGAACTGGCCAAGAAGAAGCGCGAGGTGTGATGGCCACATACGCGTCACGATCGCTATTGCGATACCAATATTCTTAAGATTTTTGCCATACAGGTTGCTCAGGTCCTCCAGCAAGGCCGCAAGGAGTCACCGGCCGATTTCGCTAAGCGGCTCCGCGGTCAACATACACGCGCCACGGGGATTAGGGTCAAGGACGTTCGCGCTCGTAAGCTGCTCGACGGGCGGCGTGGTTCGACACTCGGGGGTCATGACCAGACCCCAATGCTGATTCTGGCGGCAGGTATTGTTCAAGAGCATGGCTTCGGCATGATGAAAGAGCAGAATGCCGCTCAGCAAATTGTCGCGGCAGAGATTCCGAACCAGGTCCGGCCGAGTGCCCGAATCGCGAACGGCGATGCCGAAGTGATGGTTTTCATAGCAATCGTTCTGCGCCAGGTATGGTGTGGCGCCGGCAAAGGCAAAGATTCCCGACTCTCGATTCCGGCACACCTCATTTTCGATAAGTGAGGGACGGCAATTGGCACCGTAGATCACCACACCGGAGAGAATGCCCTCCGTGGCGCGACAAGCCGTGATCGTACATGTCGAATCTAAAATATTCATCGCTGAATTTTGATCACTCCCGACGTAGCGAAACGTGATGCCTGAAATCCGTCCGCCCGGGACTTTCTGAAGATACAGGGGCCCTCCGCGCCGGCTGAAGATCTGCACGTGGTCCCGCCCGGCGCCGATCATTAAGATTGGCCGTTCCACCAAGAAAATCTTATCCTCGTATATTCCCGGTCTGATAAAGATTTGATCTTCGGGGCCGGCGTCTTGAAGGGCGGCGCTGGGTCGTGGGTATGAAGCGTCTTCATTGGGATCGACGATAAGCGTCCGGCCCCCGGCCGGATTGACCGGCGGTTCCAGGATAAAAGACCCATCGGCCGACCGGCCCGGGTTCCCTTGCTCGTTGTGTGCTGATTCGTTCGACACGGGTCAGTCCTGAGGAAGATGCGGGACTAAAGCAGCAGGCATTATTCCGACTTGAGAAAATAGAGTCAAGCAAGGCCGGGCCGCGGGGAGTGAATACTATAGCACCCCGCCGCCCCCAAGCTGGCCAAGACCAGCTCCTTCCCGCTGGATGCGCTCCTTCCCGATGGCGTACGGTTGGTACGTTGAGAAGCCCTCGCGACTGAGCACGCCGCTGGAGGGCTTTCAGCAGCCTGCGCTAAGGGGAGAGGGGATGATCGGTAAGCGCCAAATACGCTTGGCTTACGGAGCCGACCGGAGACACTTGCATGAGAAACGGCGTCCGCCAATCGCTGTCCGCGATGTCCAACTCGTCGGGTACGAGTACACGACGGAGGTGGGCTTGATCGGCCGCCGCTACTTTCAGACTTACTCCGCCCACCGGCACAATCTTGCCATCGGGACTAACGGCGCCTGTGATGACGCGATCCGGCGGAATGAAATCGCCTTTTGCGAGCGCAATCACGCTGAGGCTGACCATTGCCGAGAGACTTTCGCCATAGACGGTCACGCCGGGGTGCAGGACCGACAGAATCACGTTCCAGGAGCGCGTATCGAGACCGGCCGCATGAGCTGCACGTAAGATTGCTTGTCTCACGGCAGTCTGAGCCATCGGGGAGAATCGACCAGGGGTCACTCGAAACTGCACGGCCAAGCCGCTCTGATCGGTACGTTCCTCAAACGAGACGACCAAATGGGCGACAGTGCCGATGGGTCGTTTCTCTTGGAGCGTCACTCCTAGAATAGAAATCAACTGCTCTCGTTTGCCCTGCATGGCCGCTTCTGTGTCGGGCACCGAGCCAAGCCAGAGGCCGGCTATCAGCATTCCCATTGCCGCCCGCTGAATACTGGAGCCGAACCGGCGGGGATCGGCGACGGTCGCCCACGTGAATCTCGCGAGGAGATGAGAAAGTCTCCTCGCACCACGCTTACTTATTTTCCCAATACGGTCGAGATCCATAGTAGGAGTGTATCACGGATTCCCATTGAGATTCAGCCATATCCGGCCAATTCTCCTTGTCAAAACCCGGAGCAGTCTCTAATTTTTCCCGAGGCACGTTGAGAATAAATGTTTGCTCGATGGAGAGATTGAGCGCGCCCCACGGGATGGCGAAGTACTTGTCGCCGAGTCCGAGGAAGCCGCCGAAGGACAAGACCGCATACGCGATTCGGCCCGATTCGACATCGAGAACCACGTCTTTGATCTCACCTAAATCTTCACCCGCCGCGTTCCGTACTGCCATGCCGGTCAGTGAGCTTGCTGAAAAGACCTTTCGCCCGGATATGGAAGCCATAGTGTCCTCTCCTGTCTTAGCTGTGTTCAGTGCACGCAGCAAGCAGCAAAGGATATGCCCGTAACGTAACGGTAGATGATGATGGCGTGGAGTAAACTGGCGAATGAGCCCCATCGTTAGGCGTCATCTCGCCCTTGACCCTGAAGCGCGAATCCTCTATTAGTCTGAAAAGGAGGTCACGAGAGGGCTAGATGAAGCATGTCATGTTTAAAACCAGCCCGCTCCCTATTTTCACCGCGTGTCTCCTCACGGCCGCGATCTTTTTTTTAGATCTCTATGCTCCTGAAGGCATGGCGGTCGGAGTGCTATATGTGGCACCCGTTGCACTGATTGCTATGTGGTCGCCCCCTACCCATTACTCGCTGGTGGTCGTCGCCGCTATTGTTTGTACCTCGTTGATTGTGGTCGGCCTGCTCTATTTTTCGCCGGGATTTTCGGCCGATATGACGATCAGCAATCATGTGTTGGCATTGAGCGCCATATGGGTTACCGTCTTTCTTTCGCTTCTTCGCAAGCGCATGGAACAGAAACATCGATGGATTGATTTGGTCCCGAGGCTTTAAATCACGGCTTCCTCATTCTTTACCTGAGTCGTTCTGTTTCAATGTCATCGGACGGTCTGTCATGGCGTGGAAAAATCGTCCAGGCCGTATCGCCTTACGAGTCAATCATTTGGAGCGTTTCTAGCTTCAATTAGACAAGATGTTCCCTCCTTTGAAAATGTGGGCCGAAATTCCTCTTCTGGCTTCCTAGCATCCATATGAAATTGCTGCTCTTTTGAAGATACGACCAAGACAGGTGTAAGGCCAGTGTCTTGCCTTTCAGACGAAACAAGCCATGAGAGCCGATCCTCTACGTAAGAAAACACAGTAATAGGAGGTCGCATCATGAACAGGTTGCTGAACATAGCATTGACTGCGTTGCTGATGCTGATAGGTACGGGGGGGGTAGGAATCCAGTCTAGTCAAGGGCAGGAGTCGGTTACGACAACTTTCATCGGAAGTACGATCGAAGGGATAGACACCAACAGGCAGATGATCACGATTCGAACGCCGCGAGGGAGTACTTGGTCTTTACAAGTCATGAGTGCCGATCTGCTGCAGAGTCTGCAACAGGGCGATCGAGCCAGTCTTGAATTGGATGACCAAGGTCGAGTAAAGAAGATCGTCAAAATCGCCCGCTGAAGCTGAGCAGCCTCACCGCTCGCTCAGCGATGGCGCGCATCGGGCTTAAACCAAAGGATAGGGGATGACTGTTTACGATTTCCGGACGCTGAGTGTGATTACCTTGCTCGTCGGCCTGATCGTTTTGGGAGCGGCGGCTTCCGCCCACAGTCAAGTTGGCGGAGGAGGCGGCGCGATGTCGGGTCAGATGGTGAGAGGAGATGTGCTCGATATCGAAGACGATATCTATGTCGTGAAGGAGATCACCGGCCATGAAGCACGCCTCAAAGCGACAAAAGACACCCGCATGGAAGATCGGATCAAGGTCGGTGACAAAATCGAAGCGCAGGTTGCATCTGATGGCCATGTCACATCCATGAAGGTCCATATTCCGGATGCGGCCTCAGGCACATCGATCACTCCCGGTCCATTACCCTAAGTAGGCTGACTTCTTTTCCGGCCGCGGGCGGAAGAAGGTTCGCGGCCGGAGCCATAAAGAGTCCTATACAATTCCTTCTTTGGCATAAATTCGTTGACAGAAGCCAGGTTGCGTTTTAGAGTATCAATTCGGCTTTGGGTTCGACTTCTACAACGTCTGGGCTCTCCTGTCAGCACCAAATAGTTTAGTTTTTACCCGCGGCTTTGTCGTGTATTGCGGCCGAAATAGGTCCCGAAAGAACGGAACCGCAGGTCTTAGCGGGTATTCCCCGATGGCGCTAGTCTGTCGCGAAATCACGTAATTTGGCTTAGCTGGGAGCCATGATGGAACCGAAAAAGGGATTGGACCGAATGGCGACCGTTTTTCAGGAGACGATTGAACAAGGCCTGTCGGCCATTCGGCGAACGAATCCTTGGATTCTCGTCGTAACTATGGCGCTCGCCAGCGCTGTATTCGTTCTCGATCTCGTTACGCCCACGGATGTGACCGTCGAAATGCTCTACGTGGTGGTCGTGCTGGTGGCGTTATGGTCCCGGGAGCCGAAATACCTCTTGACCGTTTCCACCGGCTGCACGCTTTTGATGTTGGCGGCTACGGCATTAACGGGAACCACGTTTTGGTCCACGCTGTCGAACCAATTTCTTGCTCTGCTCGCCATGTGGTCCACGGCGCTCATTGGCGGCAAGCATAAACGGATGGCGGAAGAGTTACGGCGTAAAGAGCAAGACCTCTCTGATTTTCTCGAAAATGCCCCGGTCGGTATTCAATGGTTGGGAAAAGACGGCCGCATCATGTGGGCGAATCGGGAAGAGCTGAAGATGGTCGGGTACGCAAAACATGAATACCTCGGCCATCATCTTTCGGAGTTCTACGCCGAGGCCGCAGTCCTTCCGGATATTCTGGAGCGCTTGAAGCAAGGCGAGACGCTCATCAATTATGAAGCCCAACTGCGGTGCAAGGACGGGTCGATCAAGCATGTGTTGATCAATTCAAACGTGCGGTGGGACCATGGCGTCTTCGTGCATACCCGGTCGTTCACGCGGGATATCACCGAACGCAAGCAGGCGGAAGAAGCGCTGCAGCAGGCCACTCGCAAGCTGAAAATTCGTCTGTCCGAGCTCGAGCGCCACAATCGAGAGTCGGCGTTGCTCAATGAGATGGGCGATTTGCTGCAATCCTGCCAAACGGTCGCGGAAGCGCATCAAGTGATTGCCCGGTCCACGCAACGATTGTTCAGGCACGCGTCCGGCGCCTTGTGCTTAATCGGCCCGGATACCTTGGTGGAATCAGTGGCCCAATGGGGGGACCGCTCGCTCGGCACCCCATCCTTTACGGCGCAGGAATGCTGGGCGCTCCGCCGCGGCCATATGCACCTCGTGCCGGAGCTCGAAGCCGGCCTGCACTGTCCCCATGTCGGTCAGGCGCTCCCGGGAGCGTACCTTTGCGTGCCGATGATGGCTCAGGGCGAAGCGCTGGGCGTGCTCGTCATCCATCGCGATCCTCAAGTCGAAGGTGCGTCGCAGGACGAGCCGCTGTTGGCCGAGGCGACCCAGCAACTGGCGGTGACCGTGGCCAAACACTCGGCTTTGGCGTTGGCGAACCTCAGATTGCGCGAAGCGCTTCGCCAACAATCCATCCATGACGCGCTCACGGGGCTTTTCAATCGACGCTACATGGAAGAAACGTTGCGGTTGGAGCTACGGCGCGCGGCGCGGAGCCATTCTTCCGTCGGGGTTATCCTGATGGATCTCGATCACTTCAAAGGCTTCAATGATGCCTTCGGCCATGAGGCCGGCGATGTGGTGCTTCGCGCCGTGGCGGGGTGCCTGCAGAAACATATTCGGGAACATGATATCGCGTGCCGGTACGGAGGGGAAGAATTCGTGTTGATCTTGTCGGATTCGACGTTACAAAGCACGTTGGAGCGCGCGGACGAATTACGAGAAGAGGTCCGGCACCTCCAGGTCGGCTATCAGGGCATACCCTTGGGTCCTGTGACGGTCTCCATGGGAGTGGTGGCCTCTCCCAATCACGGCGACACGGTGGAGGTGATTCTGAACGGCGCCGATTGCGCGCTCTATCGCGCGAAAGCGGCCGGGCGGGATCAATACAAGGTCGGCCCGATGCCCGAATCAACGGCAGACCGCGAGGCGCGGCAGATCGCCAAGCATCAAGGGTCAGGCGGGCCGGTCTGATTGCCGTGTTATTAGCGCCGGCCGTTCCGTGCCGTGAATCGAACGGTGTCCCTCCTCGACCTCCGGCGCCGGTGTGTTGTGAAATCCCATCATGGGTGATCTTCCTTTGTCGGCCACTTCAGCGTAGAACTTTCACTTTTATAGGTGTATAAACGTAAGCCTTTGTCTCATTGTGTTGAGCACGGAGTTCTTTTATAAGTGCACTTGATGGTATGTTTTCACTTGTGGTGTCATGCGGATTATCCTGATGGTTGTTTCACTCATAGGACTATTACGCACATAGTAATTAATGCAATCAAATTTACAGGGAGGTACTACCTTGAACCGACATACTATACAACGGCGCGGGTCTCGTTCAGATCGGAAACAGACGCGGATGGCCGGCGAACATCTGCTCACTCCTCGACAATTGGAAATTCTGCGTCTCGTCTCTGAAGGATTGACGAATCGGGAGATTGCGGATCACTTAGATATCAGCGTCCGCACGACCGAGGTGCACCGATTCAATCTCATGCGACGGCTGAAAGTCAGAAACGTCGCGCAGCTTCTTCGTCAGGCTCTGATCCTACGGCTTCTACCTGCTCACTACAGCCGCGTCTAACGGGGAGGCGTCTTACGAAGTCGGCGTGTAATCGTCAACAGCGACTGTGCTGTGTGTGAAAGCCTCGTATTACGGCTCGAGTGATGATGCGCGAGCAGAGAACGTCGCGTGCACTTGGCCGACTCGCCGCTACCGGGATCTGATGCGTCAGTTTGCTTACCGCGGGATTCTCCGGCTCCCCCGATTTGTGATGTGGCAGCCACTCTG
>DATFCE010000162.1:0-4690 GCA_035253365.1 Nitrospiraceae bacterium | reverse complement strand
ATCCACCGGGATTCATCATGCCGGAGGGGGTTTTGAGCCGAGTCTCGACGGTGATCCGATTCCCTTCACGAACCGTAAGATCCGGCTCTCGCCACGTCAACCGGAGGCGGCCGTCGATGGCTCTCAGGCTGCCGCGTTCTTCAAGATGCGAGAGCGCAAGGACCATGACGGCGCGGTCCGGCGCATGGCGCACCGGCTCCACGATCGTGCCGGTGACTGTGGTAGGCTCCTTTCCATTCAGAACCGGCACATGATCGGGCGTCACCGCCCATATGAAGAAGGTCCAATACAGCACTCCGGCCAACAGGCCGGCGAAGAGGAGCGCGCTATGGCGAGCGGTGAGGCGGCCATGCCGCTCTAGAACCGTCAGCCCCAAGGCGGCAAGAGCCAGTAGAAGACCGATCGTCAGGGGAAGATAAGGAAGGAAGGAGCCGCCCACCAATCCAACAATGAAGACGATGGTGAAAAGCTGAAACATGGAGGTCCGACAGGCCGGCAATTACGCAAACACGTTAACCGGTCGAGGCCCGAACCGACTACAACGTTCTGACCACCGTCGAATTATCCGAGCCGGCCCCGCACTACCGTGGCCAACTCTTCAGCCAAGGAGCGAATGAGCGCATCCCGCTCGCCTTCGACCATGATCCGCAGTAGAGGTTCTGTCCCCGAATATCGTACGAGCACGCGGCCGGTACCGTTCAGTTTAACTTCCGCCGCCTGAATGGCCTGCTGGAGGTCGGGTAGCGTGGAAAGATCCGGTTTATGCTTCACCCGCACCCCAAGCAAGACTTGTGGTACCGCCGACATGCACCCGGCAAGGTCGGACAACCGCCTTCCTGTCCGCTTCATGAGCGACAGAACCTGCAACGCAGAGATGAGGCCATCTCCGGTGGTATTGTGATCGAGGAAAATCAAATGGCCGGATTGCTCACCGCCGACGTTCAACCCTTCGGCGACCATTCGTTCCAACAGATACCGATCACCGACCGGCGTTCGAATCAGCTTGATGCCGGCCTTGGACATGGCCAACTCGAGCCCGAAGTTGCTCATCACCGTCCCGACCAAGGTTTGCCGCTTCAACTGACCGCGCTCGTGCAGATCAAGTGCGATCGATGCCATCGCATGATCGCCATCGATGACTTTCCCCTCCTCGCACACGAACACGGCCCGATCGGCATCTCCGTCATGCGCGATACCGATGTCCGCATGATGTTCCCGCACTGCCTGCTGCAGAGGTTCCGGGTACACGGCGCCGCAATGGTCGTTGATATTCATCCCGTCCGGCTGATCGCCGATCACCCACACGGTCGCCCCCAGTTCCCGTAAGACTTTCGGCGCCACTTTATACGCCGCGCCGTTCGCGCAATCCACGACAACCTTCAGGCCTTGAAAGTCGAGATCTTTCGGCACGGAACGTTTGACGAATTCGATATACCGGCCTTCGGCGTCGTCGATTCGAAACGCTTTGCCGACTTCATCCGCGGTCGGTCGCAAATGTTCGATCTCGTCCGAGGTGATCAATGCCTCCATTCGGGCTTCAAAATCGTCCGGGAGTTTGAATCCGTCATTGGAAAAGAATTTAATACCGTTGTCCTGATAGGGATTATGCGAGGCCGAGATCATGACGCCCGCATCGGCTCGGAGGCTGCGAGTGAGAAACGCAATGGCCGGCGTGGGCAAGGGACCGACGAGCAGGACATCGACGCCCATGGAACAAATACCGGATGTCAAGGCTGATTCCAACATGTACCCGGAAAGGCGCGTATCCTTGCCGATGACGATCTGGTGCCGGCCGGATCGCCGTTTGAAGAGGTAGGCGGCGGCGCGGCCCAGCTTCATGGCCGTCTCGCTCGTCATGGGTTCGAGATTCGCGACTCCACGCACTCCGTCTGTGCCGAATAGCTTGCGCATAATTCCCTTCGTCGCTGTTAGCGATCAACCTTCAGCTTCGGACTGAGGGCCGGTTACCGATTGCCGATGGCTCATGATGGCTTCTACCATGGTGACCACATCACGCATATGATCGACATCATGTACACGGATGAGACGGGCGCCGTTGACCACCGCGATCGCGATTACGGCCGCCGTGCCCATCAGCCGCTCATGAACCGGACGATCCAGCACCCTTCCGATGAACCCCTTGCGTGAAGGTCCCACGAGGATCGGGCGGCCAAGCGTCGTCAGAGTTTTCAACTGGGCGATGAGCGTCAAATTATGGTCAAGATTTTTGCCAAATCCGATTCCCGGGTCAAGTAGAATTCGGTCGGTACTGATTCCCGCCTCCACCGCCGCTTGGACTCTCTCCCGAAAGAAAACAAGGACCTCTTCCACGATATTGGCATACCGCGGCGCCCGCTGCATGTTTTTCGGCGTCCCTTGCATATGCATGAGGACCAACGCCGCCTCATAGCGAGCGACGACCCCACACATACGCGGATCGTACCGAAGGGCACTGATGTCGTTAATGATAGCAGCCCCCGCATCCAACGCTTCCTGCGCAACGCGCGCTTTTGTCGTATCCACGGAGACCGGAATGGAGATGTTCCGGCACACTTCCCGGACAACAGGAATCAACCGGCTCAATTCCTCGTTCTCTTCAATGGGGTCGGATCCAGGCCTGGAAGATTCGGCTCCGATATCAATGAGATCGGCACCCTGCTCGACCATGATATGAGCACGCGCTACCGCGGCGTCGGGGTTCAGATAGAGACCGCCGTCCGAAAAAGAATCGGGGGTGATATTGAGGATGCCCATTATCCGCGGGGCACTCAGTGGGAGGATCGTGTTTTTGATCCGGAGACTAGGGGAAGAAGTGGGAGCGGGCATTGAGGTCTGTCTATCAATCAACGGGGGACCGGAGGCAACTGTAACCATCGTTCGGGTTGGCAGCCGGCTATCCGCTACACCTGCACAAAACAAGCTCGCGGCATAGCCGTGCGCGTTGAAGCCCAGACAGAATTAGACGGGAACAGCTTGGGGCATGGACCCCTTTTGAATAATCTGGTCGATTTCCAGCGCATCGAGCACCTCCTTCTCAAGGAGGGCCTCCGCGAGGGCCTTGAGGATACCCATGTGTTCGGTGAGCATGCGTTTGGCGCGTTCGTAATTTTCCACCACCAGCCGTTTGACTTCGTGGTCGATTTCGATAGCCACCTGCTCGCTGAAATCGCGGCGAGTCGCAATCTCACGACCGAGGAAGATTTCTTCATCTTTTTTCCCGAAGGTTAATGGACCAAGTCTCTCGCTCATCCCCCATTCGCAGACCATCTTGCGTGCGAGATCGGTGGCACGTTCGATGTCGTTGCCGGCTCCGGTCGTGACATGGTTCAAGACCAATTCTTCGGCCACCCGCCCGCCGAGAAGAATGGCAAGGTTGTTATAGAGAAATTCCTTCGAGTAGTTGTGCCGATCGTCGGTTGGAAGCTGCATGGTCACCCCGAGCGCCCGTCCACGAGGAATGATCGTGACCTTGTGGACAGGATCGGTCCCTGGAAGGAGCTTGGCCATGAGGGCATGGCCGGCTTCATGATACGCCGTGGTCCGCTTTTCTTCGTCTGTCAAGACCATGCTCTTGCGCTCGGCGCCCATCAGAACTTTGTCCTTGGCGGTTTCAAAATCGACCAATTCCACAACCTTCTTGTCCTGGCGCGCCGCCCACAGCGCGGCTTCGTTGACCAAATTTTCCAGATCGGCCCCCGAAAACCCCGGTGTGCCGCGGGCGATTTTTTCCAGTTCGACATCGCCGGCGACCGGCACCTTCTTGGTGTGCACTTTGAGGATTTCGGCCCGACCCCTTAAATCAGGGCGATTGACGACGATCTGCCGATCGAACCGGCCGGGACGCAGCAGGGCCGGGTCCAAGACATCCGGACGGTTCGTCGCGGCGATCAGGATGACGCCTTCGGTGGTATCGAAGCCATCCATCTCCACCAGCAACTGATTCAGCGTCTGCTCGCGCTCATCATGACCGCCGCCGAGGCCGGCACCGCGCAAACGACCCACCGCATCGATCTCATCGATAAAAATAATACAAGGAGCATGCTTCTTTCCTTGTTCGAACAGGTCGCGCACCCGCGAGGCGCCGACTCCCACAAACATTTCGACGAAATCGGATCCGCTGATACTGAAGAAAGGCACGCCCGCTTCTCCCGCGATAGCTTTTGCAAGGAGAGTTTTCCCGGTACCCGGCGGTCCGACAATCAAAACACCCTTCGGGATTCGGCCACCGAGTTTTTGGAATTTCCGAGGATCTTTCAGGAACTCGATAATCTCGGACACTTCTTCTTTGGCTTCATCGATTCCGGCCACATCGGAGAAGGTAATTTTCTTCCGTTCCTCGGTCAGCATACGGGCGCGGCTCTTGCCGAAAGAGAGAGCCTTGTTCCCGCCGATTTGCATTTGCCGCATGAGGAAAAACCACAGTCCTAAGAACAGGATGAACGGTCCCCACGTGACCAGAAACGTGATATACCACGGGCTTTCATCCGGTGGCTTGGCTTCGATTTGAACGTTGCGCTCCCGAAGCAGTTTGACCATGTCGGGATATTCGGCGGAATACGTGCGAATGCGGGTTCCGTCTTTCAGTATCGCGCTGATATGATTGGACTTAATGATGACTTTGGTGACATCGCCCTTATCCAGCTGGGCCATGAAATCGCTGAAAATCACTTCCTCTTCCGGGGCATGCGTT
>DATFCE010000161.1:0-3643 GCA_035253365.1 Nitrospiraceae bacterium | reverse complement strand
AATCTCGCGCGGTACTGCGTGGAGAATCGCGCGATCTCGGGGGTGATGCTGATTGCCGTCGTGCTGTGGGGCATCTACGGCTTCCTGTCCATGCCGCAACGCAAGGACCCGAACATTCCTTCCACCGAAGCCCTGGCCGTGACCCCGTGGCCCGGCGTGACGGCCGAAAAGATCGAGCAACTAGTCACCCGGCAGGTCGAAGACAAGATCGCGGAGAATCCCAACGTCCATCGCGCCACGGCCGGATACTACGGCATCAAATCCATGACCTTGTCCGGCCGATCGTTCGTGTGGGTAAATTTGGAGGATTCCGTCACCGATACGAAAAAGGAATTCAACGACATCAATCTCAAGCTCAAAGATCTCGGCGCCAACCTCCCGGACGGCTCCGGGCCGGTTCAATTCAAAAGCGATTTCGGCGATACGGCCGCCTTGATGCTGACCGTGGCCAGCCCCAAAGCCGACGCCGTGGCGGTCTCCCTGCGCGCTCACACAATTCAAGATGCCATCGTGCAGGCCCGCGGGTCTGCGCTATCCGGCAATCGCTTGACGATCGTGTACAACTTTCCGCTTTCGGCCAACCCGCGGCTGATTCGGATGGGACGGGACCTCTTCGCCCGCTTTACCATCGAACAGGGGGTCGCGCGCGACCTCCGCTTCATCGAGGGACCGGGGTTTGTGGGCGTGGATGCGGAAAGCGCCGCAGACAACGCCGCGATCATGGCGCATCTCGGGCGATTCTTTCAGGAGCGCCTCCGTGAATCCGAAATTCATCCCGACGCGTGGATGCCGGTGATCATTCGCGATCCGAAGGACACCGAAGCGGAACTGATGCGCGTCGCCGGCGACAAGTATACCTATCGCGAGCTCGATGATATGACCGATCTCATCCAACGGACGCTTCAAGGCGTCCCGCAGGTCTCCAAAGTGACGCGATCCGGCGTGCTGCAGGAAACGATCTACTTGAACTATTCCCAAGAGCGGCTGGCGGCGTACGGCATTGCGCTGACCGGTCTGTCCGATATTCTGCGCGCGCGCAACATCACCCAGCCCGGCGGCATGTTTGAAATCCGCGGAAAGAATCTCGCCATCGCGCCGAGCGGAGAATTCCAAAACGAACAGGAGATCGGCGGTGTGCTGATCAACCTCTCGTCCAGCGGAGCCTCCGTGTATCTCAGGGATCTGGTGGACCTCTACCGCGGCTACGAGGTGCCCAAGTTTTTGAATGTCTACTCCCGGCCCGATCACGCCGGCGGATGGGAGCGCACGCGGGCCGTCACGCTCGCGGTCCAGATGCGACCGGGCGATCAGATCGGCCGGTTCGGCCAGGCGGTGGATGCGGCTCTCGCCGACCTGAAGCAACGGCTGCCCGACGACCTCGTGCTGGCGCGGACGTCTGATCAACCTCGCCAAGTCGAGGAAAATGTCCATCTCTTTATGGACGTGCTGATGGACGCGGTGATCCTGGTGATCCTCGTGTCCTGGATCGGTTTCTGGGAATGGCGCTCCGCCCTGCTGATGGCCTTGGCGATTCCGATCACCCTCGCGATCACCTTTGGGATGATGAACCTGCTGGGCATCGACATTCAGCAGGTGTCGATCGCCTCGCTGATCATCGCCTTGGGTCTGCTGGTCGACGACCCCGTGGTGGCCGGCGACGCGATCAAGCGGGATCTCGCCACAGGCCATCGGCCCGTCGTGGCGTCCTGGCTCGGCCCGACCAAATTGGCGACCGTGATTCTGTACGCGACGATCACCAATATTGTGGCGTACCTGCCGTTCCTTCTGCTGACCGGTAAGACCGGGCAGTTTCTCTATAGCCTGCCGGTCGTGATCGCCTGTTCTTTGGTCGCTTCACGCCTGGTGTCGATGACCTTTATTCCGTTCCTCGGCTACTATTTGTTGCGCCCCACACACGAACCGTCACTTGAGGAACGCAAACGCAAAGGCTTCGTTCGGCTCTACTACAAGGTCGGCGGCTTCGCGCTCGATCATCGCTGGGCGGTCTTTGCGGGATCTCTGGCCTTCTTGGCGCTCGGGCTCGTGTTCCTGGGCCACCTGAAAACCCAGTTTTTTCCTAAAGACCTGGCGTATCTGTCCCATGTCAATGTATGGCTGCCCACTGACTCGCCGCTCTCGGCCACGTCGGAGGCGGCTCGGCGGACCGAATCGTTGATTATCCAAGCCGCCGCGGACTATGCGAAGTCCCATGCCGAAAAGAAAACTCCACCGCGTGAAGTTCTGCGATCGTTGACGACCTTCATCGGCGGAGGGGCGCCACGATTCTGGTATACGTTGGGACCTGAGCAGCAGCAGCTCAACTACGCGCAGATCATCATGGAGATGACCGACAAGCATGACACCACGCCTTTTATTGAATATCTGCAGCCGATCCTTTCCGCCGGCGTCCCGGGCGCGCGAGCCGAGGCGCTTCAATTGGAAAGCGCCAAACCGGTCGGGACACCCGTGGCCATTCGCGTGTCGGGTGAGGATATTCCAACTCTACGCAGGCTCGCGGAGGAATTGAAAACGATTTTTCGCTCGACCCCCACCTTGACCCGTATCCGGGACGACTGGGGAGAAGACGCGTTTACCGTTCGGTTTGAGATCGACCCCGACCGCGCGAACCTGGCCGGGGTGTCGAATTTAGACATCGCCGCGTCCGCCGGCGCCGGCATCAGCGGCTACGAGGTCACCACGTTGCGCGAAGGCCATCGGCAGATCCCGGTCGTCTTGCGACTCCGGATGGATGAGCGCGCGCAGTTGGGCGATCTTCAAAATCTCTACGTCTTCTCCTCGCAAAGCACGGCCAAGGTGCCGCTCGGGCAGGTCTCCACGATCGCCTATCAGATGGAAGCGCAAAAGCTGCGTCGGCGGGAACACTTCAGAACGATCACCGCGGAGGCGTATCCCCTTCCCGGCGTCTTGTCGTCCGAAGCCATGCGCGCGATCCGGCCGCAGTTGGCCGACTTTCAGAAGACCTTGCCGCCCGGCTATCAGATGCAAATCGGCGGAGAGGAGGAATCGCAGGTCGATGGGTTCAGGAATCTTGCCATCGTCATGGCGATCTCCATCGCCGCCATCTTTCTGGCCCTGGTCTTTCAATTCAAAAACGCCGTTAAACCGCTCCTGGTGTTTGCCGCGATTCCGTACGGCATGGTCGGCGCACTGGCCGCCCTGTATGTGATGCAGACGCCGTTCGGCTTCATGGCGTTCATGGGCGTGGCGAGTCTGGTGGGGGTGATCGTCAGCCACATCATCGTCCTGTTCGAGTTCATCGAAGAGCGCCACGCGTTGGGCGAGCCCTTTCGCGAAGCGATGCTGGATTCCGGCATTCTCCGCCTGCGGCCGGTGTTGATCACCGTGGGCGCCACCGTCATCGCGCTCTTTCCCTTGGCATACCGCGGCGGCCCGCTGTGGGAACCGATGTGCTACACGCAGATTGGAGGCCTGCTGCTGGCGACCATCATCACCAAGATCCTGGTCCCCGTGCTCTACGCTATCTTCGTATTGGATTTGAAAATTTTGAAATGGGAAACGAAGCAGCCGGTGGACGTGGATGGAATTTCACATGATGGGGGCAGCGGGGACGGCACGCCGGCGCGACCTGCCGCCGCGTTGCCGGCGGCGCCTGCACCGTCGG
>DATFCE010000160.1:0-9526 GCA_035253365.1 Nitrospiraceae bacterium | reverse complement strand
ACTACGGCGAAGGAGACGGGGCCATCTGCGTCGTTCTCGGCTCGAAAAAATCCTCAACGTAGCCTTGGGCACAGAGCCGGTCTCGACCGGCTCGGGCCACGGGAAAACGGCGCGTCTCGGCGCGCCCGGGGCTGGGAGGGTGTAGTAGCGGGTGAGAATAAGCTACGCCTTCGGTGTTTTTCTCGCCTCGGCCTTGCATCTGACCCCGTCTCCTTCGCCTCGTATCTCTACATGTTGCCTGCTAGCCTACCAGGACTATCTTTAATATGGTGTACATCACGATGACTTCGACTGTGTGCGCAATGATCGTCGCAAATAGGTTGCGGGTGCGTATCCAGATCATACCCCAGACGATCCCGTCCCAGACAGCAATCCAGTGCAGATATTTGAAGGTGGCGACCATGAAGGGATCAAAAGAAAAGACGAGCGCCGAGAGCGCGATCGCTGTGGATCCGCCGAGCCGGGGAGAGAGGCGCCATGTGCCGGTCATCAGTGCCAGCAACCGTCCCAGGAGAAATCCCCGAAAATTCAGCTCCACGGCGACCCCGATCAGGAGAATGACCCAGGGGATCATCACGGCGACCGGAATATGCGCATGCGGCGTGTCTTGAAGAAACGTAATGTCGTATCCCAGCCGTGGAACCAAGCGGATAACCGATACGTTGAGCAGGCCTAAGGCTAATCCCGTCGGCAGGCCCCACCGGCATCCCTCGCTCATTTGCCCGGCTCGCAGACCGAGGCGCTCGGCCGCATTCTTATTGGCGGAAGCCCAGACGGCGAGGGCGGCATACCCCATAATCTGAGGCATGAACTGAACGAGCGCCGTGGCCTGAAGATGTGCGGGAAGGAGATAGTAAAGGCCTGTGGCGGCCACGGGTACCAGAGCCCATCCCGAGGCCCGTTCTGGCTGTTTCGCCGCCACGGATGGTATTACAACGTGATCCGATATCGTTCCAGCGTGGTGGCCTTGGTCCGCGAGAGATTCGAGAGCGACTTGTTGTAATCGACGATGGCCCGCAATTCATTCCCTCGCGCGATCGCCAGGTCGCGCTGAAAGCCCAGGACGAAGATCGTCGTGCTCAAGCCGACTTTGAACCGCTCTTGCTCCGCTTGAAGCTGCTTCTCGGCCAGAATGCGCGCGGAGCGCGTAGTCTCGATGCGCCGAAAATCGGTCTGCACCCGCCGGACGGCTTCTTTTACCGTCACGATGACTTGCTGCCGGACACTTTGCAACGACGCTTTAGCGCTGCGTGCTTCCAGCTGCCGCTTGTTGTATTGACTCCAGGCGGAGCGATTTCCCAAGGGATAGCTCAGCACGAGTCCGCCGCCGTAGTTATAAAAATTGCCGCTGAAATTGCGGTCGAGCATATCACCGGTCGCTCCACCCAGACCGGCCAGTCCGACCGTGCCTTGCGCGGCTAGGCTGGGGAGCAGTTGATTTTTCGCAAACTTCGTATTGAGGTCGCTGGTTTCAATGTTCTTGTTCGCCTGCAGGACTTCCGGCCGCCGTTCGATGGCGATATCGATGGCCTCCTCGAGGCTGATGGCCTCCAGCGCCTGCACCGGTTGGTCGAGCGGGACAAGCCGCAGATCCTGGCGAAGGTCTTGTTCCGCCGGATTGAGAAGACGGCGAAGCTGATCCTCTTGATCCTGGATGGCTTTTTCCGCGATGAGAATCTGTTCGACTCTCGAGGCCACACCCGCTTCTGCTTGCAGCACCTCCACAACCGCCATGACGCCCGCCTTCGCCTTGGCGCGATTGCTGGCCAGGAGCTCTTCCGCGGCCTTCAGCGCGGACTGTCCGACCTTTAGATTTTCATTGGCGAAGACCAACTCCCAGAAGGTCTGCTCAACCGTCGCGATAACCGTGAGGACACGATCGAAAAATACCTGCTGCTCGATCTGAGCATTGTTCTGCGCAATCTTGATAAACGTCTTGTTGATCTCCGTGCCGGCATTGCGCAGGAGGGGTTGCGTCAATGTAAAGGCCAATCCCCCCGTGTAGGCCGGGTTGAATAAAAATGCGTTCGGCCCCGCCACGAAGGTGCGTTGCGGGCTGTAATTAATGTCGTAATTGGCGCCCGTCGGCAGGTTTTGCGTCATGTCCGCGGTGAGCGAGGTGACATTTTGATCGAATTTGGTCGGTTCTCCCGAGGGTGAGAGCCCCACATCCGAACCCCCGAACCCTAAAATCGGTCGATTCAAGGGAGACACCAACCGGTTATATTGCGCGTTCAGGCTCAACGTCGGGTCGAATTTGGCCTGTTCAAAGATAATATCGGTGAGGCGGCTTTCCTTCGATTGGCGACTGATGGTGATATCGAGATTGCGCTCCAGGGCTTGCAGTACTGCATCCGACATGGCGATGGATTCTTGTCGAGGCCGCGCGGGAGGGTCGGCTTGGACGGCGCTCCAGACGTCCACCGCTGCCAGCGCGATCACAAGCGCCAAACTCATCCCCGACGATAGTCGTGATCGGTGTCCTACGCGATACATAGAATCCCCCTAGTAGACGGCGATGAAGGTTTGTATACTAGTGTATCTCTGTCGGGCTGTCACCACTATCTTCGGAGCGTCCATGAACATACGGATACTTATTCTCACGGGGTTACTGCTCACAATCGGGTGGCATCCTGCCGCATGGGGGCAGAGCGCGTCCGGCGTCCGAGCGTTCGGCGGTGGCGTAGGAGTGTTGTTTGGTCTCGTCGGACCCGGCAATTTGTACCTTGATCACCAAGGCACCCAGGGCTATATGTACACGCCCGGCAACAATTTTGAATCATATAATTTTCGCAATCCGATGACCGGCCAAGCTTGGAGCGGCGCGGTCATGACTCTCGGCCCGCAGTTGACGGTCGGGATCATCCAAGGAGCCAATCAGGTCGGCTCTCCCGTGGTCTTAGTTCCGCCGCCGCCGTCTGTGATTCCTTCGCTGGTGTCGCCGTTCAGCCTCAATCGCGTGAATCCGCTCGTCACGCCGGTCCTTGACGTCACGCAGACGACCGCTCCACTGGTGGGTGGAAGTCAGTTGCTCAGCGGCGCGCCCCGCGCCGGCGGCGTGCCGTCGATTCTGCTCGGTCCCCCTCGCCAACCGCCGACTCCGCTCGATATCGAATCCAGCCTGATCGAGATTCCATAGAAACCAGGCACGAGGCGTGGGCGCGAGGCGCCCTCAAAGCTTTTGTCAGGATCTTTCCAGTCTCGGCCCATCGCCTCGCGCCTCTAGCCTTGTCCGGTTATGGCTTATCCGCAAGCTGCCGTATGAGTGCTACGACATAGCTCGCGACTTCTTCCAGAATATCCGGCCTCACCGTATCCGCGGTGTCCGACGGCTGATGGAAGTTGGGATGGATACCGCCGCTGACCACCGTGATCGTGGGAACCCTTGCTTCTACGAACGGCACATGATCCCCACCGGGGAAAAATCCAAACACGTCTAATTTCTCGCTCAGACCGGCGCGCCGGCCGGCTTCCATCGCGAAGGGTTTCGGAAGTCCGGTGACCCCGACCGTCAATCGGCCGTTGCCGATTCCGGCGTGATCGATATTGATCATTGCGACCGTCGTCTCCAGCGGGCGAACCGGCCGGCTCGCATAGAATTTCGATCCCAGCAATCCCTGCTCCTCTCCGCTGAATGAGACGAACAGGATCGAGCGGGCGGGAGGACGGCTGGATTGCGCCAAGGCTCGCGCGACTTCCAGCAGCACGGCCGTTCCCGAGGCATTGTCGTCGCCTCCCGGAAAGAGCAGCCCGGCTTGCCGGCCGAAATGATCGCGGTGCGCGCCGAGAATAATGGTGTCATCGGCCCGGGCGGGATCGCTGCCGGGCAGCAACGCCAGGACATTGTGCAGGGCGCCCGTTGTCTGGGCGCTGTTCCACTTCAGGCTTACGAGGACCGTCGTCGCCATCGACTGCGGCGCGAGATGATTCAATTGATCCTGAATCTCCCGCATCGAACGCTCGTTTTTCATCAACTGCGAGGGGAAGAGCGCCTGCGCGAATTCCGAGCTGATCCATGCGCCAGGGAGCGGACGTTCCCCATTGGATTGACTGTAGAGGGCGAGCGGTTTGCCGTCCAACCCTTTGCGCAATTCGTAGGCGCTGAGAATCGGTCCGGTCATGGTTAAATACGCGACGGCGCCCTTTTCGCGCGCCACCCGTTCCTTATCTGCCTGCGTCACCGGCGCGCCGTAGGACTCCGGTTTTCCTCTGATGAAAAGCACGATACGATTCCGGACGTCGATTCCGTCATATTCATCGAAGCGCCGCGCCGGGTCGGAGATGCCGTAGCCCACAAATATCACCGGTGCAGTGACGTTGACGGACGGCGAGTCCAAGATCGGGAGATAATCCGTGCCGGGGCGGGCCAAGAGCGGTCGAGTATCGAGAAAGAATTCGAGACGGGGGTCAGGCCCGATGGCCGTTGCGGTGACCCGATCGATCATCATCCATGGCCGGCCTGGGTCCGACGTCGGATCTTTCAATCCGAGCGAGGCAAATCGTTCGGCGACGAACACGCCGCTGGCGAGGTCATCGGCCGTACCGGTCTGCCGGCCGTTATAGTCGGGCGCGCTGAGCGCCGTGACATCGGTCAGCATGCGCGCGCCGGATACATCCTCATGCCGGCTTGCCGAAGGGACAGGGCTTGAACGATGCGGGATGTCTTGCGCGGCGAGCGTGGCGGGGAAGAGGAAGAGGATCAGTCCGTACCGGCGAAGCCAACGGCTCAAACCTGCTCCCGTGTCGCTTTCAGGAGATCGCGCTCGCGTCGAAGCACGGCGATTTCCTTTTCCAGGGCGATCATTTTGAGCTCCCGGCCGACCACGACCTCCTCAAATTTCTCGAGGTCCTGAATCTTCTCCTGCAAAGCCGTCTTGGACGCTTTCAAATCCTGCACAACCGTCGCATACGCTTTGACCTGTTGGTCCAGCTCGGCATTGAGCGTCCGGATCTTGTTTTCGGTGAATCGCCGTTGGGTCACATCGATGCCGACTCCCAACACGCACGGATCTTCATATTGAGGGGAGCGGAATTGGCTGCATCGCCATTCAATCAGCCTCTCCTGGCCTGTCTTGGTGAGCCAGGGCATGGTGTGGGCGGAGGAGTCCTTCGCCATCGCGTCGTCGGCCGGCGGAAGCGCGGCAGGCTCCCAGGCAGGAGGGATAAAGAGGTCCGCCAGCCGTTTGCCGAGGACCTTGTCTCGCGTATAGCCGGTCAACTCCTCCGCCAAGCGATTAAACAAGATCACCGAGCCGGCCGGGTCCGTCAGCACGATTAAACACGGGACGGTCTCCAGCATGTCGTACAACGAGCGTTGGCCTTCCTGAAGCGCCTTCTCGGTGTGTCGCCGATCGGCGAGTTCCCGCTGCAAGGCCTCATTGGACTTCATGAGATCAGCGGTGCGCTCCTGGACGCGCTGCTCCAGTGTATTGAGCAGTTCGCGAGTGCGCGTCTCGACGATCTCTTGCAGTTGGGTGGAATAGCGCTCCAGGGCAGCCTTGTGCTCTTCAGCCTGGCGGCTGACGTGACGCATCTGAATCGCCCGGTTCAAACACCCGACGACATATTCGCGGTCCACGGGCTTAATAATATAATCATACGCGCCACCGCGCAGGGCTTGAATGGCGAGCGTATGGTCGCCGTGGCCGGTAATCAAAATGGTTGGCGTGCTGGGACGCAACGTACGGATTCTTTCGAGCAGCATGAGCCCGTCCATGTCGGGCATGCGGATGTCACTCACGATCGCATCGTAATCCGTGGCTTCGATGCGACCGAGCGCCACGCGGCCGGAGCCGCAAATGTCTATCAGCACTCCGGGTATCCAGAGGCGAAGGGTTTCCGGCAGGGCGACCTGCACCGCCGGATCGTCGTCAATCACCAGGATTCGCGCGGTCGTCATGGCGAACGCTCAACATACGCTTCTTGTGGAGGTCAGTCAATTGCGCGGCGCCGTTCTCTGAAGGCTATGTGTGTCGGGGGAATCCTCCGGACCGAGACGGGACGATCTCATCGGCAAACGGTTGACGCAGGCGTGTGAAATAGATACTATCCGCAACCTTGCGTGTGATTGAGATGAAGGGATGGCCATGCGCGACGATGAAGCGCCTTATCAACTGCTTCTTGAAAAAACGCCCTCGCCTATCATCGCCTTCGATCGTGACACCCTGGACATCCTCACGGTGAACGACGCGGCGGTCCATCAGTATGGGTATTCCCGGCAGGAATTCCTCGGCATGACGATTGCCGACATCCATCCCTCCGCCGAGGTGCCGGGCATGATCGAACGGTGCGCGCTTCCGGGAAAAGATTGCAAGTTGGACCCGGTTCGGGCCGGAGTTTATCAGCATCGTAAGAAGGATGGGACGCTGATGGACGCGGACATCGTCTGCTATCCCATTCCTTTCGACGGCCGGGACGGTATCTTTCTGTTGATCACGGATGTCCGAGAAAAAACCAAACAGCGGCGTATTGCCTGATTGATCCACCACGCTCGCATCCTTCCCACACCATGGATTCGAAGATCGCCGGTTGCACCCAGCCAGCCCTCCGGGTAGGATACAGCGGCGAAATGAGCGTGGAATGCGAAGACATCGATGAGCGACGAGCAATCGTACCTGAAGCGGTATGCCAGGTTTTTCCAGGAGCGCACGCGGGCTCACGGCTATGATTTCCATCATGCGCCGTCAGGCAACGTGCCCCCACCCAAAATCACGTTTCTGGAATCCTTACGCTGGTGGTCGTGGGATCGGTGGAAGCGCATCAGGAAGATCCGAGCCGAGCGAGACCGCCGCCAGGAAGACATTCTGCGCATCAAGAATCCGCCGGTGTAACGAGCAATGAACAGGCGCAACAAGACAGTCGGACAGATCAAAGGCGTCATACCTCTAGTCATGCTCTGCCGTTTGTCCCGACTCGTCGCCGTTCTTGTCCTTGTGTCGCTTGGAGGGCTTTGGCCATTGGACGGGGCGACCGGCGCGGATCCTTCGGCCCCCAAGCCGGCCTCAAAAGTGCCCAATCCCTTGGCCTCGCAGGGCCTCTTTAAATTTTGGAACTTTGATCAACAGCCCGCGGGCGAGGCGCCGGCGGGCTTTGTCTCTCAGACCGTCGGCGTTGGTGAGGCGGGCACGTGGAAGATCGAGCCGGAACGTGAGGCCCCTTCGGCGCCAAATCGCCTGACGCAGGCAACGCCCTGTCCCGCCGACGGCTGTTTTCACATCTTGTTGGCCGAAGGATTGATCTATGACTTTTTCGATGTGGCGGTGAGGATTCGTCTCGCCGAGGGTTCGCCGGGCGAAGGCGGTATGATCTTTGGGATGAAGGACGAGCAGAACTTTTACGCGGCGATCGCCAATCTCGAGACGAGCACCGTGGAGGTACTCCGCATGCGCGAGGGAACAGTCACCGTGCTGAAACAGATGTCCGTGCCGCACTGGAAAATGCCCTGGCATCTTCTGCGCGTCCGGCGCAATACGATTATGAGTAAGGAATTCCTCGAAATATCCTTCGATAATTCGCAACTTTTCTCGCTTGAGGAAAAAGCATTCAGCCCCGGACGTATCGGCCTCGTCACAAAAGGAACAGCCGTCATTGCCTTCGATAATTTCAATGCCGCTCCTCTCTATTCCCAAAAGCCGATCTCTCCTCCGGCCGCGTACTGATCCCTGGCTATTCTCCCAACATTAGCGATATGGCCTCATTGTTTTCTCATGCCATCGTAGCGGCGGCTCTCGGTAAGACTTTCAGCGCCAATGCCATGCCGGTGCGATTTTTGTGGCTGTCGATTTTCTGCGCGACGGTGCCGGATGCCGACGTCATCGGATTGTGGGCGGGAATTCCGTATGGAAGCCTGCTGGGGCATCGCGGATTGACGCATTCGTTGAGCTTTGCGTTCGTTCTGAGTTTGCTCGTCGTACTGTTTATGTTTCGAGAGATCGCCGCCGGCTCACGGCGCTGGTGGTCTCTGGTCGCATACTTCTTTCTCGTCACGGCGTCACATGGCGTTCTGGATGCGATGACGGATGGGGGACTCGGCGTGGCGTTTTTCGCGCCGTTTGAGAACAGTCGCTATTTTCTTCCCTGGAGACCGGTGCTGGTCTCGCCGATCGGGGTGGCGAAGTTTTTCAACGCCTATGGCCTACAGGTCTTGATCAGCGAGATGCTCTGGATTTGGATTCCGGCCGGACTGCTGGTACTGGGGGCGAAGGCATATCAGTGGAGCCGGCACTGAAACGCGCCGCAAGCGGCGATGAAGCGCAGTGAATTGATTCATCCGAAATATCCCGCTACAGTCGTACTCCTCTTCGCTTCCTCTTTTAGAAGGCACCTTCATGGGCGAAACGCGCGTTGACCTGCTGCACCTGCTCGAAGATCTCCGCGATGCCTATCCGGGCTCGCTGGAAGAAACCATTCTCACCGAGATCATCGCCAACTCGCTGGACTCCGGCGCGGGCCGCCTTGTCGTCACCGCTGATCCCGAACAAGCCACGCTGACAGTCCTGGATGATGGCTCAGGGATGCAGCGTCGCGACCTGGCTCGCTATCACGACCTTGCGGCCAGCACCAAGACCCGCGGGCAAGGTATCGGGTTTGCGGGGGTAGGCATTAAGCTGGGCCTGCTGGTGTGCGAGGAAGTCGTGACCGAAACCCGCCGGGGCAAGACCCACGTGGCTTCTTGGTGGCGGTTGTCGTCACGCCATCGCGCTCCTTGGAAATGGATGACGCCGCCGGGATTGGTCGCCGAGCGAGGGACGGCGGTTCGCATGAAGCTGCACACGGCGCTCTCGCTGCTGCTGGACACGGGCTTCGTCGAGGGCACGCTGCGACGGCACTTCCAACCCCTGCTCGATCCTGAGTTTGAGCCGTTTCTCGCCGCGCACTATTCGCGTGGGGTGCTCTTTGAGGTCAACGGCCTTCGGCTTGAGAAGCAACGTGGTAGAGCATCCATCAGAAGCTCTGTGGAGATTCGCCTGGCGGGGAAACGCAAACCTTCGGCCGTCGGCTATCTGATGCGGGACGATCTGCCGTTGCCTGAGGACCAACGTGGAGTGGCGATCAGCACGTTCGGCAAGGTCATCAAGCGCGGCTGGGATTGGTTGGGATTGACGCCCGCGACGCCTGACCGGCTCGGCGGAATGATTGAAGCGCCTGCACTTGCGGCTTGCTTGACGCTCAACAAGGGCGATTTCATCCGCGTGGGCCAGCGAGGGGCGATTTATTTGGCGTACCGTAAGGCTATTCAAGAGGTGGTGAGCCGGCAGCTTGCTGAGTGGGGTGACGTGCGGGAGCCGGATGAGGAGGCCCGCCGTCGCCAGGTGCGGCCGCTCGAGCGCGATCTCGAACGAGTGCTGGAAGACCTGTCCGACGAATTTCCCTTGCTGGCTTCCCTGGTCGAGCGACGTGCCGGTGGACAGAAACGGCTGCCGATGGGCACGCATGATGAAGCGGACGAAGCGAGAGCCGTGGCGCCAACTGTCATCTCGCTGGTCGCCGAGGATACGGAAGCCGGAGGGTCGGTGCCCGGGGAGCC
>DATFCE010000159.1:0-4334 GCA_035253365.1 Nitrospiraceae bacterium | reverse complement strand
CGGAATGGGGTCTGCGCACCGCAGCTCATAGCCGATATTCTTGGATACAATGGTCGCGGCGAGGCCGTAGGTTTTGAGGCGCTTCTCGACTTCGTGCTTGAGCAATTCGCCCAGGTTGATCTCCGCCAGACGGAGATTGCCATGCTGATCGCGTTCGACGTTCTCCATGCCGGCCATATCATGCGGGTCCAGCGCTTCTACTAACCCTTCCGCGATAATCGCGACGCCATCGGCACGTCCCGTTCTCAACCGCTTCAGGATAGACCCGAACAGGATGTCGGCAAGTCGGCTAAGGCGCACGGGCCGCTCGGAAAATTCCTCAGGAATCAACGTCAGTGTCGCGCCCGCTGCTTTGCCGATGCCGAGCGCCAGGTGCCCGGCCTTTCGCCCCATGGTCACCACAAAATACCAGCGGGATGTGGTGAGCGCATCGACCATGAGGTTTTTGACCAGATCGACGCCGATGTGGCGGGCCGTTTGAAAGCCAAAGGTCGGGATGCCGTGCGGCAGATCCAAGTCGTTGTCGATGGTCTTCGGCACATGGACGACATGGAGCCGTCCGTTGGCCATTTGTTCGAGTTTGAGAGCTGAAAACGCCGTATCGTCGCCGCCGATCGTGATCAACCCGGTAATCTGGAGCTTGAGCAAGACGTCAAGCGCCTTCTCCAGATGCGATGCATTTTTGGTAGGATTCGCGCGCGAGATTCCGAGATAAGACCCGCCACGGAAGTGGATCCGGCTCACTTCATCGATGGACAGCGGTTTGACCTTTCCGGATTCGCCTTCCATGATCCATTTGAATCCATCCTGAATGCCGACGACCGCCGCCCCGCCTAAAATACTCCGGATCGTGGCGGCGCCGATGACGCTGTTGATGCCTGGCGCCGGTCCTCCCCCGACCAAGATTCCCACTGTCCCGCGTGTCTGATCCATGGCGCTATCTAACCCCAAAGCCCACCCGAGATCAATGACGATTCCACACTGAGCATATCGTATCCATTCACGGATGCCTACGCTCCTTCTCCTCGGAAGCTGTTTGAACGTCTCCTGAATCCTGGTCTAAGATAGTTGGCGGAGATGATGGCATGGCGGGCAAACCCTTCTTTCGGAGACGATGGTTTCTCATCACATGCGGGTTGGTGCTGCTCTACACGCTCGTCGGCTTCCTTCTGGCGCCGATGCTGCTCAAGTCCCAGCTCGAAAATAAGCTGCCAGCCATCCTTCACCGCAACGTGTCGGTTCAAGACGTGCAAATCAATCCGTACGTCCTGTCGCTGCGAATCACCGGCTTTCGGATCACCGAGCCGGATGGACAGCCATTTGCCTCGCTGGACGAGTTCTTCATCAACCTGCAACTCTCCTCGCTCTTTCAACGAAGTTTCAATTTCAAAGAAATCCACATGCAAAAACCGGCCGTGGCCGTCACCCTGCACCAGGGCGGCAAGACCAATTTCGATGATCTGCTCGGCGGCAACAAAGACCAAGCCCCGCCGGAGCCGTCAAAGCCTCCCAAAGTCAAAATTGAAAAGCTACAGATCGACGACGGTGGCGTGACATTTTCGGATTTCACCCGCACCCCGACGTTTGAAACTCTCGTGCACCCGATTCATCTGAGCTTAACGGATTTCAGCACGAATCCCGACGCCGAAAGTCCCTATTCTTTTTCTGCCCATACCGAAACAGGCGCCACGCTCTCCTGGTCCGGCGCATTCTCCGTCAATCCTCTCCGATCCAATGGGCTTGTGACGGTCAATGGCATACAGCTCAAGAACTTCTCGCCCTACTACGCCGACTTTGCTCATTTCGATGTGACCGACGGCGAAGCGGCATTGCGCACGGAATATCGGCTCGATGCGTCCGGCCCATTGGCGTTGGACCTTCATCACGCGGGCGTCGAGGTGAAACAACTGGCGTTGAAAGCGCCTGATACCGGAGAAGCCGCGATCACGCTGGCTTCTCTGACGATTGCCGAGGCGGATGCCGATCTTCTCAAGCGCGCGGCGACGGTCGATGCTATTTCGCTGTCCGACGGCGCAATCCTGGCACGCCGGCGGAAGGACGGATCGGTCAATCTTCTGGCGCTGCTGAGCCCACCCCAACAGGATGAGCGCTCTCCGGCGCCCCAAGCTGAAGCGGCCAAAACACCATCTGATGGCGAGAAGCACGAGCCCTGGCGCCTGGCCGTCCATCGCATCGCGCTAACCAATTTCAGCGTGGCGGCTGAGGATGCCATGCCGTCCACCACAGCCAAATTTATGCTGGATCGAATCAATCTCACGCTCAACGACCTGACCTTTCCCGAGCGCACGCCGATTACGATGGACGCGTCACTTCGCTGGAATCAATCAGGAACCATCGCCGCGAATGGGACGATGCGCCTGTCTCCTGTTTTGGCCGACCTTCACGTAGCAGTGAACCATTTCGGCCTGGAGCCGTTTCAGCCGTACATTGAGGAGCAGGCCAATGTTGAACTCACCAATGGGGCCGCAAATCTCCAGGGCCATGCGGTGTATGGCGCACAGGAGAGCGGCGCGCCGATGCTCCGCTTCACCGGGGCCTTTTCGCTGGATCAAGTCGACGCGATAGACACCATTTCATCCAAGAGCGTCGTGGCATGGGATTCGCTCGCATTGAATGGCATCCATGCCGACGTGTCCCCTACCGCCGTGACCATCGATGAAATCCGTCTGAAGAAACTGAAATCATCCGTGGTGGTCGCGTCCGATGGCCGGGTCAACGTCACCAACCTCATGCGGACATCGGCCGGCAAGGATGCCGACACGCCTGCGGAGAAGTCCCAGGCCGAACCGGCACAGTCCACGCCGACTCCCATCGCGGTCAAAGCCGTGGTGCTGGAAGATGCAGCCGTCGCCTTTATCGATCGATCCATCCAGCCGGTCTACACAGCGGAAATTCGCCAACTCAGCGGCCGTATTCGGGGCTTATCCTCACAGAGCCATGCGAAGGCCAAAGTGGACCTGGCGGGAAAATTGGACGGCCACGCGCCGTTGTCGATTTCAGGACAGATCAACCCTCTCAGCAAAGACCTGTTTGCCAACGTGGAGTTTTCACTGAAGAGTTTCCATCTCCCTCCGCTCTCTCCCTACACCGCCAAATTCGTCGGGTATCCCTTGCAAAAGGGCAAGCTCTCCGCCGATCTTCGGTACAAGGTCGCGGATCAACAACTCGCTGGAGAGAATGTCGTGCTGGTGGACCAATTGACGCTCGGTTCGCACACTGACAGCCCTGATGCAACCTCGTTGCCGGTGAAACTGGCGATTGCGATCTTGAAAGACCGCCAGGGCAAGATTCATCTGGACGTGCCGGTCAGCGGAAATCTCACTGATCCTGAATTCAAGCTGGGTCGGGTGATTTGGGGAGCCTTCGTCAACATCCTGCAGAAAGTGGCCACGTCTCCGTTTGCGCTGGTGGGAGCGATTGTTGGGGGGAGCGGGGAAGAATTGCGCGTCATCGACTTTGCGCCCGGCAGCGCCGAGATCGCTCCGTCCGAGGCGCAAAAGCTCGACAAACTTCTCACGCTTTTAAACGAACGGCCGTCGTTGAACCTCGAGATCACCGCTCAAGCCGATCCCCGGGATGACCGCCTCGCCTTGGCCAAGGACAAGTTGCGGCGCTCCTTCGCGCAACAGAAGAATCAAGCCCTGAAAGCGCAAAATCCGGCGCTGGAAGAAGAGAGTCCCCTGCGAGACGAGGAATACGATCGCTTGGTACGGCTGTCCTATGCCGAGCTCGTCAAGGCGGCAGCGCGGTCACAATCTTCACCCGGCGCTGTTGCCTCGAACGATCCCTTACCCCCTGTTGACGCTTTTCAAGAGCCCGAGAAGAAATCAGGATTCTGGGACTTTCTTTCTCGCTTGAACCCGTTCGCCTCCCGCCGGCCCGCGAAGAAGGACGTTTCACCCGCCGTATCCCGCGATGGCGGCGACAGCAGTGACGTGGAAGCCGCGGGGCCGACGTTTGCGGACATGGAACGCCGGCTGATCGAACGGCAACCGGTCACCGAAGAAGATTTCAATGAACTCAAGCGGCAGCGTGCTCAGACCGTGCAGAGCTATCTGTTGAAGGCGGGCAAGCTCGGCGAAGACCGGGTCTTTATCGTGGCACACTCCTCACAAGACAAACCCACCGGTGAGAGCCAGGTCACGTTGGCGCTGCAATAAGAGTGTGTTGCTGTCAGGCAATAGAGCTGGTCAATTACAGTTTTGAAGAACAGCTACGCACCGTTTAAAGAGCACGACTGAGGTTATCCTTGATCTTTACGATCAGACCTTCTAACAGAGGCACATAGCCGGGCAGACGGCCGTATACGCGTT
>DATFCE010000158.1:0-12420 GCA_035253365.1 Nitrospiraceae bacterium | reverse complement strand
GCTCTTCCGAGAGTTCGTCGATCAACCGAACGGCTAGTCCCAATTCGGCATCGGTGGTCTTGGCAGCTCCTTTGTCGATTTCTCCGAAGTCCCGCACCTCGTCGGCGAAGTACATGACATGCAGCATCAAGCCGCCTTGCGCCGACCGGATCAGCACCAGATTTTCTTTTCCACGCATGACGAATTTCGCGAGGGCAACACGGTGGGTGTTCGCCATCGCCTGTGCGAGCAGTTGGTAAGGTTTCTCGCCGCCTTTGCCAGGACCGAGATAGTAGGTCTTTTCAAAATAAATGGGATCGACGGTGTCGAGCGGAACGAATTCGGCGATGTCGATGCTTTGAGACGATTCCTCCTCCAGCGATTCCAGTTCTTCATCCGTAAGCTGCACATAGTGATCGTCGGCTGTTTCATATCCGCGGACGAGCTCACTCCGCGCCACGATCTCGTTGCAGGTGGGACACATCATCTGCTGTTTGATACGGCCACCGCACTTGGGATGGATCAGATGAAAGGAGACGCTCTGTGAACTGGTCGCCGTATACAGTTTGACCGAAATCGTGACGAGACCGAATGAAATAGCCCCGGCCTGCAACATGCGCGGCATAAGAACCTCCTCAGCCACTGCCGGTATTGTAGGGAATATCGCGTAGCCGTGTGAATCGGACAATGAATTACGCAGCGATACGTATTAAAATTTCGGGGTGTGGCGGAAGACAAGCAGGAGCGCTCCCGCTCACGAGCGGCGCATGCTGGACTGCCAACCGACCGGCTGCGTGCGGGACAGCCGGTGCGATCTATTTGGCCGTGTTGATTCGTATGGTAAAAAAGAGAGGCTTGCTGCTTTCAGGCAATGTCAACGGCCGTCGGAGCAGCCATTGGCCCTGCGGCTGTTCGACGGCGGCCGTGAAGCTCCGCAACTCACCGGTGTGCTCGTTGAAGAGGATGGGCATGTCCGTGTTCCGCCATCGCCGATAGCTTTTCAGTTTCCGCCAATGTCTTACAAGTCCCATAGTGGTCCTCCTGCCATGAATGCCGGATAAAGGATCAACGATTCGGAAATCAGTATAGCGCGGGGTCCGAGTTCCGCAACCAATCCATATGAAGCACGTCATGGAGAAGGGGGGAGGAAAAAACTGCCTAGTCCTGTAGTGCAATCGCGTGGACCATTTCACGAGAGAGGGAGCAGGCAGAACGAAGAACGAAGAGACGACTGAAGAACAGATCGCGGTTACCCTGCCGATGATTCAAAGTCTTCCGCGCGTCCAAGTCGTTGTCTGCGGGTCGTGGGCGGCGTACGGCCAGGGGATTCTATATGACACATGTCGGCAGACGGAATTTCGTGGTAACCGGCGGGACGAAATCCCCATACCGTCGCGAGAGCTTGGCACGCTAAGTTAGCCACGACATCGTCTTTATCGTCACTCAGACGGGGATACATGGCTTGAGCATTCCATTCGACCTCCCCGGTTTTTACATCGACTCCTCGAATCAGGACCGAGGCGAACGTGCCGTCCGAGGAAGCCGGCCCGGGCTCTTGCCCCGGCGCCATGGCACCAAAAGTCTCGACAAAAACGACGGAATCAGCGCCCACCGCCAAGGCGATCTGCAACAGTGCCGCTTCATCCCGCGTCGCCGGACTTCCGTTCAGCGTGCGATTATTCAGGGTGCGATTATTCAGGGTTGTGATCTGGCGCCGATCGAGGACGACCAATCCTCGCTTTTGCAGCCAGGCGGCTACCGCGGTTTCCGCTTCCGCATGGCTTGTTCCCCATATCAACAAGCGAGCGGATTGCCTCGGCAGAGATTTGTAGGAACCCCCTGTTACGGGATAGGTGGTTTTGGCGCAGGAGATGAAACACATCATTATTATTCCAAGCCCGACTGCAAGAAGACCACGTCGCATGTAACTTTTGCCCATCAGTGGTAACGCGCGCCCGTCAGCCATACGATCATACTGTAAATCAAGCACGGAATGCTGCGCGACTTGTCAGCCTCTATCCGTCAGGCGTCCTCTCAAAAGCGGACACGTGTTTCCATCACTATCCGATAGCGAATATGCGCAGGCGTATTTATTATAAAGCATCGGACTTTATAGGGGACGGGATAAAAGGACTATCTAAGGGAGGGCACTATGAGACCAGCACTTTCCACGCTAGCCTACGTTGCCATCGCCGCTTCGCTGATCGGATGCGGGATGAACGCGGGCAAGTCCCGAACATCAAGCACCGATACCGAAAGGCGTGCGACGGCACAGCGAATGGCGGCCCCTGATGACACTCGGATGCGGACCATCGACCAGAGCCGGGTCAGCTCCAGCCCGGAGGATGCGGCCACCGCATCGGCCGTCAGAGGGAGAATCGGAGAAGATCAAGCCATCAATCCCCGGCGTCTCTCCGTGGACGCTGATCGCGGCACGGTCTATTTGAGAGGGTCGGTAGACTCCAGTGATCAAAAAATGCGCGCAGAACAAATTGCCATGCAAACGACCGGCGTATCCAGCGTCGTCAACGACCTAAGAGTCCAGCCCGCAGGAGAAGCCGTACGGACCGCGAACAACGGCCGGTCCTGCAAATTGGTGTGGAAAAATCCGGCGATCCGAACGGATAGCGCATTTGATATCGTCGAGCTGCGCGTCTACGATGATATCGGTTCTCCGCTCTATGATGATCCCCGGGGCCGAACGTCTTCAAACCGCCCGTATGATGAACGGCGGCGGATCGGTGACGAGCCGAGAACGGCGACGTCCGAAGAGGCTTCAGTGGTCGGTCAACCATCCATCGAAAGAGGGTTGGACCGAGTCGGACGTACCGGAGGCACTATGCAGAACAGCGGCAGCGCGCAACAAGGCGGCACATTTCAACAGGAGGGTCGCGAACCTGTCGATCTGAACGCCGATCCTCGGGTTCGTACCTATGATGACGAACTCATGGCTCGAACGCGTAGCGAAGAATCACGACTGGCGAGTCGCGGCAACTTGATTTGGAATGGGGTGTTACGACCGGGACAGGAGCTGGACATTACGGGATCGCCCGGACCCATCCGCTATGAGTATCGATTCCGAGCCGATGATCGTTTCCATGGCAACAAAGGGGCGTGGTGTAGCGACGGACACCGAATCGCCGTTCCCTAATTGAGTACAGATAGCGGGAGCGAGCATCTGCTCCTCCCGCTATCTTTTTGCGTGGTTCTCCTACCGATATTTTATGGTCCCGAGTGGGGATGGACGGCGCTCTTTGCGCAAATCGCCCGAGCGCAGAGATCACCGCTGAGGATGGTGCTTTCCAACGTCGCGGGAAGTCCGGTGTCCGTCCACCCGCCTGCGAGAAAAAAATTTGGAAACGGACTTTGTTGCAATGGACGGAGCGCGGTGGTGCGCGGCCGGACGCAAAGAAACGCGCGCGCTACTCTGACGATCTCGTGGTGAGATAGGGACACCCTCCGCAAATCCGGGCATGCCATTGTCAGATCGGTGATGGCGAGATCCAAGACTTCCTTGTCCGACTGATCCAGTCTACCTATTTGTCCCGTCGCGATCAGGGAGGCCAGCATCCGTTGGTTGTCTTTAGGATCGGAACGCAGGATGACCCAATGATATGGCCGATTGGCGAGGAGAAGCACGCGAGGCCCGGAGAGAGGGCGGTTCATCCAGAGATGGGCCGCAATCGCCGCGCCGTCGGCCAACATGGGAAGTTGCTGGAAATAAGAAAATCGCGTCACCGCCCGTTCCGGTAGGAGGGGACTGAGCGCCTGCTGTGATACGGCAGCAACGTACCAATCGGCGGCAAGTGTGGAACCGTCGTGCAGCCTGACCCCGGTCACTCCCTGCGCGTTGAGGTAAATGTGATCCACCGGCGTGTTAAGTTGCATAGTCGCCCCTGCGTGTTCCAGGGCATGGATCGCCGGGGCGGTGATCAGCCGCTCAAGACTGTCGTTCGGCACGGCCAGCATGGAATGTCGACGAGACGACGTGAAGCAGCGGATGAGCATGCCGAGAAACAACGCGGCGGAAACATTCTTCAGATCATCCCCCAGCAAGAAACGGGATAACGGCGTCCAGGCCTGGATGCGTGCCTGTTCCGATTGTCCAATACCTCGCAGCCAAGCTTCCGCCGTATGATTATCGAGATCGGCCGGAAGCGCCGGATCTCTTTCCCACGTCCGTTCGACCCAGGTCAAGAAGGCCCACCGATCTCGAAGCGACAAAGCGCGGAAACCCGTGAGACCGAGAAGAGCCGACCATGGCGCCGGCACCAAGGGACGACAGAGCCGAGCAGCAGCGCGCCACGGCGTCACAAACTCGAACGATAATTTCGAAGTCCAGTTCACCCGTGCCGCGGTCCCAAGGGTGTGCAGTAACGCCTGCGTGGCGTGGTGGCATCCGAGGAGGACGACCGGCAGGGGATCGATCTGAGCCGGCGAGCCGGCGGTAACACGACCACCCCATGTGTGGCTTTGCTCGACAATAGTCACCCGGTAGCCGCGTGCGCTGAGCCGCAAGGCTGTCGTAATTCCGGCAAGGCCGCCGCCTATAATCAACACAGTACGCTTCATGTGAGGTCATGGAAAGGAAGGCGCTCGTTGCATCACGGAGGCCCGTGACCTCTCCGCGGGATCTGTAACTCGGGGAGCAGGGATCGAAGCCACACCCCCGCGGCAATCGCCAGACGATACGAGGGAGCCAAGCTGATGCGCGCGCCGTACACGCGGTACTCGGATCGTTCGATGCGCCTCAGAATTCGGACGTAGACGCCGCGCATGATCTCCGCCACAGTGAGGGCGTGTCGATCCGATGCCGGCAATGACTCCACGTGCCGGCGTGCTTTACCATAGTACTCGTGCGCGCGAGCGCATTCAAACTTCATCAGGTCGAGGAAGCGAGGCGAATAGGTCCGGGCCAACACGTCGGATTCTGAGTATTGGTAGCGCGCAAGATCTTCTAGCGGCAGGTAAATCCGTCCATGATCGGCATCCGTGCCGAGATCCCGTAAAATGTTGGTGAGCTGAAACGCCAGCCCAAGATCAATTGCATATCGGCGCGCGCCGGCCGAGCTCACGCCGAAGACATGCAGACAGATCAGTCCCACGACCGATGCCACACGATAGCAGTAGAGGGATAATTCATCGAAGGTGGCATAACGCGTTGTGGTCAGATCCATTTCCACCCCTGCTACGAGATCGTCGAAGTATGGTTTCGGAACGTTCAAGCGCCGGACGTGCTCGGCGAGGCTGACCGTCACGGGATGAGACGGCGTGCCATGGTAGACGGCCTCCAATTCACCACGCCATTGGGTCAATTGCGCGTGAGCCTCGCCCACTGACGGCGCGTCATCCACCGCGCTGTCCACCTCTTTGCAAAATGCATACACCGCATACATCGCATCCCGCCTGGCACGAGGCAAGAACAAGAAGGAATAATAAAAATTACTCCCGCTTTGCTTCGTGACCGTCTCGCAGTATGTCTGAGCTTCCGAAAGGGTCATGGATTCCAGCATGACGTCCGCCCCGTCACTTTTAGCCTTCATTAAGACGGTGTGCGCCGAGCGGAGCAGCTTCCCCAAAGACCAGCGGGTGGCATAAGGCCGCCAAGAGCGCCACTCCATCGATCAGACGCGGCCCCGGCCGGCTGAAGAAGGCGCCGGCCTCGACGGCAAAGACACGCTGATTTCGGACTGCCGGCAGCCGGCCCCACTCTGAATGCGAGACCAGGCTGCTGAGCTCGTGCAACGTACGGGCGATGGAAAAGCCGCACGGCATGAGGACGATAATTTCGGGATCAGCGGATACGAGACGTTCCCAGGTGATGCGCTCCGATGGGGCGCCTTCCGCCCCGAGCACGTCATGGCCACCCGCCCACGCGACCATGTCGGGCACCCAATGCCCGGCTGCAAAGAGCGGATCGAGCCATTCAAGGCATGCGACTCTCGGACGGCGGGCGGCGCGCGCGACGTGCTCGCGAATCAGACCGAGACGGCGGCGCAGCGACGCGATGAGGGCCTGTGCTTCGGATTCTTTGCCAGTCGCGGCTCCGATTCGCGCGATATCGACCAATACATGATCGAGCCGGGTGGGATTCAATGCTAACGTTTCGGAAGGCGAAGGGAGCGCACGAAGAGCCTGCTGTAATTGATCCGGCGTCACCGCACAGACATGACACAAATCCTGAGCAATGACGAGGTCGGGCTGCACCCGGCGGAACAATGCCTCATCCAGCGCGTATAACGAGCGCCCCTGATGCGCCGCCGTGCGAACCTGTTGATCGATTTCCCGACTCGCTGTCGATTCGAAATCGATGGTCGCTCGGACCATGACGGGCTTATGCCGTACATCCGGTGGATAATCGCATTCGTGGCTGATTCCGAAGAGGTCATTCGTCAGTCCCAAGGCGGCCACGACTTCAGTGGCCCCGGGCAGCAACGAGCAGATCTTCATGCCTTCTCCGTTATCGTTGCGTCAGGCTCCGTCTCCGCCAAGGACGCTACCCATCCACTTTCCATAAACGGCGTTCGATATCCGCCAGCGTGACGTCGCACAGCGAATGTGTGACCAGATCGGCTTCCTGCAATTCCCGCATGGAATGCGTGTTCGCCACGGCCAGCACCTTCATGCCGGCGGCATGGCCTCCCCGGATGCCGGGAAGGGAATCCTCGATGACTAGACAGTGATCGGCGGTAAGCCCCGAGTCCGCCGCGCCGTGATTGAGCGCGTGGAGCGCATGGAGGAATCCCTCCGGATGCGGCTTGCCCTGGCGAACATCTTCGGAGCTGGTGATGTGCTCAAACTCGTGTCGAATGCCGGCTTCCGTCAAGATGAGCTCGATTTCGTGACGAAGCGCCCCGGAACAAATGGCCAACTGATGCCCTCTGGCAGCTTCCCGCACGAACTCCCGCACCCCGGGAAAAATGACGAGCTGCTGCCGAATGTATTGAAGATAGACGGCTGCCTTCCGGGCGACCAATTGATCGATCATCTCTCGCGAGGCGGGACGGCCATGCGCGGCTAGAAAAGCCGCGAAGCAGCCTTTGTCGTCATATCCTAAATAGTCGCCGTAATACTCCTCCTTGCTGAGGAAGAATCCGAGTTCGCCGAGGATTCGTTGGAAAACCGCAAAGTGGACCGGTTCGCTATCCGCAACGACGCCGTCAAAATCGAAAATCACCGCACGCAGCAAGGAGCCCTCGTGAAATACCGTTCCCGCGTATCAAAGCCGGCTTGAATCGGCAAGATGATGAATACTGTTCGAGACCGGACGGAGGGCATTATAACAGAGCAAAAAAAGGTGTGGGGAAGAGTTATTTTCCGGCCAGTCTCGACTCCGCAATCCACCCCTTGGCGCCGCTATCCGCGCGAACAGAATACATCCATCCCGCACCTTGAAGCTCGGCATCCAGCACGGTCAAGGTCGATCCTGAGCGGACAGTGGGACCGGGGCGCGTTCCTTCGGCATCCGCAGACAACGGCACGCTGCCTGTCGGCGACGTCGCATCCGGTTGAATGGCGACACGTTGCCCTTCTGAAAAACGGGGTGTGGGCACGATCGCCGGACCGGGCGTTGCAGTGACGGGCAAGGGCGGTGAAGGCGGCGGCTCGGGCGCCAAAGCCGAAGGAGTTGAATCCTTGGCCGGTGCGCGTGCAACCGGCGGCTCGACCGGCGGAGCGGGCGCAGGAGACGGCGGACCCTGCCCGATGAGATCGAGCACGAGGCTGGGATCAGAAGCGAAGTATGTTCCCCCCGCCACCATGAGCAAAAGCAGAATGAGCAACCACGGGCGGAGGTGTGGCGGTTTGGAAGGTTCCGGTGATCCCAGGACAACGGGCTCCTCGGGGTCGTCGAATTCTTTCTCGGAATGGGGCTCCGGCTCGCGGGCAAACCACAGTCCCCATAATGTGGTCGTATCCACAATCATCGTCCCGGCTGATGGTCCCTGCATGGGAACTCCTTTCACATACAGCGTCTGAAAACAATGGGTAGATACCACTATACGAATTTCATGTCAAACCACACCGACTGCGGGATGCTCAAAATGGCCATCCAACGAGGCCGCACCGAGTTTGAACGCCGAGGCGTACTCTTGTGTACGTTGAGGCGTTCAAACGAAGGGAGAACGAAGTTGGGGGCCATTTTCAGCATCCCGCCTCAGCAGTATTGGACATTGGCGCAAGCCATGACCTGTTTGTCCCGGCTGCCCGCGCGAAAGACCGTAAGGCCCTTACAACCAAGCTTGTACGCCAGCCGCAACGCCGACGCGACATCCTCCTGGCTCGCCGTCGTCGGAAGGTTGATGGTTTTCGAGACGCCGCTGTCGCTGTATCTCTGAAACACCGCCTGCATGCGAACGTGATGCTCGGGCGCCACGTCATGGGCGGTGACGAAGACCCGCCGGATGGAAGCAGGAATGTTCGAGAGATGCCGAATCGATTCGTTGGCGGCTACCTGCTCAATCAGGTGTTTGGAATAGATGCCTGCGCGGCGTGCGCGCCGTGCAAACAGGGGATGAACCGACATGAGACGCACATCTTCCATGACGGTTCTGACGAAGCTCACGCCGTAGAGCGGTTCAATGCCCGGCGAGCAATCAGCGATAATGCTGATTGTCCCCGTCGGCGCCACGGTGGTCACGGTGGCGTTCCGAAGCCGGATCCCTTCGGACTCCAAGGCGCTGCCTTTGAAATTGGGGAACACGCCGCGCTCCCGGGCCAGCACGCCGGAGGCCGCTCTGGCGTGTCTCCAGATAAAGCCCATCAGCCGCTCGCCGAGCTGCAAGGCCCGATTCGAATCGTAGGGTATGTTCAACGCGATCAGCAGATCCGCAAATCCCATCACGCCCAGTCCGATTTTGCGGTTGCCTTTGGTGATCGCGGCGATCTCCGGAAGGGGATACCGATTCATGTCGATAACATTGTCCAAAAACCGCACGGCGGTTCGAATCGTCTCCGCCAGTCGAGCGAAGTCGATGCGGGGCCGAGACGCCGGGCCGGCGAGAAAGCGCATGACATTGATCGATCCCAAGTTGCACGACTCGTAGGGCAGCAAGGGCTGCTCGCCACAGGGATTCGTGGACTCCATTCGGCCGATATGCGGAGTGGGATTGGCCGCGTTAATCGCATCGATGAAGATGACGCCCGGCTCGCCGGTATTCCACGCGGCTTCCACCAGACGGTCGAATACCATGGCGGCCTTGAGGCGCCTGAGCGTGCGACCCGTTCGCGGATCGATCAAAGCATAGTCTCTCCCTGCCTCCAGCGCGCGCATATACGCGTCGGTGATCGCCACGGAGAGATTGAAGTTCGTCAGTTCCCGCGGATCGCGCTTGATGTCGATAAAGCCGAGGATGTCGGGATGATCCACGCGCAAAATCCCCATGTTGGCGCCGCGCCGCGTGCCGCCTTGCTTGACGACTTCCGTCGCCATATTAAAGACCCGCATGAATGACACCGGTCCGGAGGCGATGCCGCTGGTTGACGATACCGGATCATCCTTGGGGCGAAGATGACTGAACGTAAAGCCGGTGCCGCCGCCCGACTGATGAATGAGCGCCTGGTGTTTGACGGCCTCGAAAATGGACTCCAGCGAATCTTCGACCGGCAGCACGAAGCAAGCCGAAAGCTGTTGGAGATCTCGACCGGCATTCATCAACGTGGGTGAGTTCGGCAGGAACTCCAGGCGGCTCATGATCCCGTAGAACGAACGGGCGATCGACTGTCGCGCTTGTTCGCCGCCGCCGTAGAGACGCTCGGCATTGGCAATATTGCCGGCCACCCGCCGGAACAGTTGCGCCGGAGTTTCGATGAGGGCTCCCTCGGCACTCTTTCGCAAATAGCGACGGCGCAACACGGTCAAGGCGTTCGGTGAAAAACGCGCGGCTGGCGAGCTGATCCGATGAGCGTGCATGGACATGGCGACTCCATCTGAAATTGAGCCGGACTTCCATTATATGGCACAGCGGGCTCGGAGACCATGCCTACCGCCCCGCCGTCGCGCCGCTTTCTTCACGCTTGCATCTTCAATATTTCGTCGTGCAGAATGCAGGCAGGTTGCTTGAGCGATGAAGTCTTTCCGCGAAGAGCTCTGGTTCGAAACCAAAACCAGACGGGCCTACATCAACATTACCCCACAGGTTGAAGCCGTCGTGCAGAAGAGCGGCGTGCGCGAGGGATTGGTGCTCGTTAACGCCATGCATATCAGCGCCAGCGTGTATATTAATGATGATGAGCCCGGATTGCTGAAAGACTACGACTCGTTTCTGGAACGGCTCGCCCCCCAGCACGGGACGTATCATCATAACGACACCGGCGAAGACAACGGTGATGCGCACATCAAACGCCAGATTATGGGGCGGGAAGTTGTCGTCGCGGTCACGGATGGACGGCTCGACTTCGGCCCATGGGAGCAAATCTTCTACGGCGAATTCGACGGACGCCGCCGGAAACGCGTGCTGGTCAAAGTTCTCGGAGAATAGCGCCGAAACGGCCGCAAGAAAAGTTTCAAAAGTCAAAATGGAAAACGCACGAAAATGACGTCCAATTTTACCCTTTCGCCGTTCAACTTTTTGTTTCGCACGTGTGTGCGACCCTTGCCTCTTGCGGGAAAGTTTGGCAACATGGACACGTGCCGCGGTGATCACCACTGCGTGAACACTGGAGGAGGGTCATATGTCTAGTTGGAATCGGCCCGATCCCTTGACGCGCGATCTCATCCACTTGATCAACGCCCGCCGTCACGATCACGGTGATGCCGATGCCGCTGTCGAGACGCTTCAGGCCATTCTCGAACAGGATCGCGAGCAGGATTTGCTGACCGTGCTTGCGGCGCTCGATGAGGAGATGGCGGAATGGATGTTCGATCTCTTGGCGGAGGCCGCTTGTTCGATCGTGATCGAGAACGACGACGCGGGGCCGGACGACAAGCCGACCTATGCCATTATGGCGGCCTTGGAATTGCCGCTGCAGGCGAATTTGGGCTCGCCGCTACGGTTGAAGATCGATCCCGTTGCCACGGCGGATCTGCTCCATAAGCACCTCCATCTGCCGGCGGGGACCGTCGTGATGGTCGAGCCGAGATTGCTCACCGATGCCACGCTGGATTTACTCACGCTCCACGCGCTGAACGACCACATCTCATCGCTCGCCGATTCCCAACGCCGGCAAGCGATCGCCGCGCGCCTGCATCCTCCGGTGGAATCCACCGCCTATTTGATTTTTGAACTGATCGGATCGCCGGAGTCCGGCCTGCCGGATTCGTTGGAAGAAGATGACCGACAAGCGCTCGTCGCTGGACTGGTGGCCCAATGCGCCGAGTTGGCGTCGGCGCCGCAAATGCTGGAAGCGCCCGTTTATGCCGCCTACGCCATGTTCGATGCCCAAAACGCGGTGCGATTGCATCGGCTGGCCGATGAAACAATCGGCGTCTGGCGCGATCTCGATCCCAATGTCCGTAGCCGTACGATCGTCCATCTGCACACGCAATGCGGCAATGGCGTCTATATGCCGGTCTGGACGGATCTCTTCGACCCGGAGTTACCGGAGGATCATGGCCCGGTCTGGACGTCACCGGACGTGTGGGTCTTTACGGCCGACCTTCCGATCGAGTGGCCGGGAGAAATGTTGACAAACCGGCTGCTGGCCGAAGGCTGCACCCGATTTGAAAATCACATCGTGGAAACGCCGGAGAATTAACAAACCAGCCATGATGCAGCCGAACCCATCGTTCTGAAGGTCTTTCCGAATCAGGCAAACCGACTATCCCGCTGCGGAATTCGAGCCGTACGGCACCGATCCCAAAGGGAGAAAAGACCGCGCCGGTTACCGTTCGCCCTTGTTCTGTTGAATTCCGAAGCCTGGTGAGCCGAGAGGTTCGAGACGGCGCGCCGGAGGTGGAGAGGTCACCGGCGGCTGAGGCGGCGGTTGGATCGCCGGCGGCGCGGGAGCTCGAACAGCCGGGATGGTTTGCTTCGACGCGGAGGAGCCGAAATGATAGATCGTTCCCGACGGTGGTGGCCCGCCTGAATTGGCCGCGTGTTGCCGGGACGTGGTGTCGAAGTCCCGAGCCACGGCCCCGTCGGCTACGAATGACGCCAAGACGATCATCGCCGCGATAGTCCCATTCATAATGCCGTTCTCTGTTGCTTGAGCGCGAGTACTCGCTTCTTATCGTCGCAGAATAGTGCCCGGTTCATCATGCAGATTGTTGAAGAAGGCCTTACAAGGAGTCAACGATGAAAAATGTTGATATGGCGGTGGAGGGGACGACTCTCACCATAAAGGTCGATTTGACGAAGGAGTTCGGCCCCTCCTCATCGGGCAAGACCATGATCATCGCCTCCACGGAAGGGAATATTTCGATTCCCGGCCGGCAGGAAAAGATCGGATTGAACGTCTACCGCAAGAAATAACCCGTCGTCTCACCCGCCCGCCCCGAGCCGG